>JAUHYN010000438.1 GCA_030426505.1 bacterium
GGATCTGCAGATCGGTGGCTTCACGCAGCCCACGCACACGCTGTTGTTCGGGGAGATCGACATCAAGACGCCCGGCCCGTGCTCGGATGCGTCGCTCGAGGTGGTGTTCGATCGCCGCGACGTGGTTTTGATGCACGCGTTCGGGTGGTGAGCGCCGCGGGCCGGTCGCGATGTCGGGCGATCCGGTTCAGAGGCAGTAGACGGCGACGGTCTGGCCGACGGCGACGGTCCCGGTGAGGACGATCGTGTCGTCCACGAGATCGTACTGCGACGCCGGGAACACTTCGCCGTCGACGCGGACGACGACGGCGGCGGCGTTCTCGGGCGTCGCGCCGAGGGGGTACGGGCGCCGCACGTCGGACTCGTCGGTCTCGAGCACGAGCGAACGCGCGATCCGTTGGAGGGCGGGCGCGTAGTCCGCCTCGCAGAGGGACGCGACCACGCACGCCGCGGCCTCGCCCTCGGCGGGCTGGCAGTCGACGCGCGGCGCGTCCGGGACTCGAGCTTCGTAGAGCCGCGCGAACGCGACGTAGCGGTCGGCCGGGATCGCTTCGCAGCAGTCGGCGGTCGCGTAGAAGCTGCACCACAGACAGTTGGAGCCCTGCCAGTACCGCAGCGCGAGGTTCTCGCACGCGTTGCCGTCGCAGTACTCCTCGCCCGGGCAGTCGTCGTCGCTCGCGCAGCTCATCTGGCTCCCGGGCGCGGGCTCTTGGGCGCAGTTCGATCCGCACGCCCCGGCGCCGGCGCGGCAGTTCGCGCCTTCGCCGTCGATGACGCCACCGAGTACGGCGATCCGCGTCTCGGCTTCGGGGTGGAGCGCGCGGAGCCGCTCGGCGATCGTGTCGATGCCGTCGCGACTGCCATCCTCCTCGTCGGAGACGAAGACGATCACGAGCCGCGCGCCGGGCCGCGGGAAGCCGGCGTTACACGTCCCGTCGGCCGCCGCTTGGAGCGCAGCGACGGCCGCCGCGAGGCCGCGCTCGTCCCCGGAGCCGCAGGTGCCGACGTCGGCGTTCGCGTCGAAGGCGGCGATCATCTCGGCGGTCGAGTGCAGGTCGGTGTCGAGGACGCGCTTCGCCGCGTCCGGGCCGCGGAAGCAGGCGGTGCCCACGTCCGCCGGAGCACAGGCGCTCCGGTCCACTCCGATGAAGGGGTTCGGGGGCGTCTCGGAGAACGTGTTCACGACGAGCCCGCGCGTCGGCCCGCCGTCCGAGAGATCCGTGGTGGTCACTGCGACTCGCACGCGCCCGACCCCCGCGACCTCCGCCGCGAACGCGCCGAACGCCTCGCGCAAGCGATCTTGCTCCTCGGCCATGCTCGAGGAGTCGTCGACGACGAACAACACGTCGGCGTCGGCTTCGGCGGCGTAGGTCACCTGGAACGAGACGTCGGGGCTCTGCAGGCAGGCCGGCGGCGTCGGCGTACCGTCATCGTCGAGGTCTCCCGTCCCGTCGGCGCAGGCGGCGAGCGCGGCGAGGAGGAGACCGATCGATCGCGCCTTCATTCGTAGACCGTAGCGCGCCGAGAGGGGGCGAGGAAGGCGCGGCGGTGGCGTGGGCGGGGTCACGGTGGCGCAAGCTCCTCGAGGGCGGACAGAAAATTTCGAGCCCCACGCAAGGTTGGACGCACACGCCTCGAATCCACGTCGCGAGCCGGCGATGCCGGCCGGACCGCGAGGCGACGACGCCTCGCCGAAGGAGAGATTCGAGATGAAGACTTGGGTTGGAGCGGCGTGGGTGCTCGGTGCGTTCGTCGCGGCATGTGGGTCGGGCGCGCGTGACTTGGAGCCGCCCGACGCAGGCCCGCCGGACACGTCGGCGGGTCCGCCCGCGGCGTGGACCGTCACGGCAGGCGCCACGCACGAAGCGCGATCCACGCGCTTCGTCGTGCGGGGAGAGACAGGAGCGTTCGTGCATGTCGCGGACGGCTCGCGCACACAGGGCGGTCGCGTCCTGGGGGGAGGGAACTGAGATGAACACGAAACCTATTTGGGTGGTCGCGGCGGTGATGTTCGGCCTGAGCGCGTCGGCGACGGCGCAGGTGCCGAGCACCGTCACGTATCGAGGGAGCCTCTACGACGCGAACGGCGCCGCGGTCGAAGGGAGCTTCGACGCCTCGTTCGGGGTCTACGGCTCCGAAGAAGGCGGCGACGCGCTCTGGGAAGAGGCGCAGACGCTCCGCGTGGAAGCGGGGCGCTTCGCGGTCGAGCTCGGCGCGAATGCCAGTGTCGACCCTGCGCTGTTCGCGGCGCCGTCGCGTTGGCTCGAGATCGCGATCGACGGCGAGATTCTGAGCCCGCGCCTCGCGCTCACGAGCGTGCCGAGCGCGTTGGTCTGCGAGGACGCGGTGGGCGACATCGCCCCGCACTCGGTCTCGATCCGTGACTACGGCCAAGTGATCGACGCGGCGGGCCGCTGGGTCGGCGACGCGACGGGGTTGGTCGGCCCCGAGGGACCCGCCGGTGCGACGGGCCCGATGGGACCGGCCGGCGCAGACGGCGCGCAGGGACCGGAGGGCCCGATGGGAGCGACGGGCCCCGTGGGTCCCGAGGGGCCCGCGGGTCCGCAGGGCGCGACGGGGCCACAGGGCCCGATCGGTACGCAGGTCTGGTCGGTGTCGGGCGGCAATGCGTCGCGGGGCTCGGGCAACGTCGGCGTCGGCACGACGACGCCCGGGGCGCGGCTTCACGTCGCGACCAACACGATCCCGGCGACGCGGATCGAGAGCTCGTCGACGATCGGCACGTGGCTGTCGTTGGGGAACACGGCGACGAACGGTCGGTGGTTCGTCCTCTTGAGTACGGGTCCGAGCAATGGTGAGGGCGTCGGCAAGCTCGTCTTCCTATCGGCGAACGCACCCAACCAGACGTCGGGCGCGATCATGACGATGGTCCACAGCACTCGCGCCGTCGGCATCGGCACCACGACGCCCACGCACTTGCTCCACGTGAACGGCACCGCGCGCTCAGCGAGCTCCACCTGGGCCACGAGCTCGGACCGCCGCATCAAGACCGACATCGCGGACGTCGACGGCGCGCTCGATCGCGTCCAACGCCTCCGGCCGGTCACGTACGCCTGGACCGAAACCTACCGCGCCGACCACGACGGCCTCCCACTCAACAATTACGGCTTCATCGCCCAGGAAGCCGAGCAGGTCGTCCCGGAAATGGTCCGCCAAGTCAGGGAGACCGTCGGCGGCGAAGTCATCGACGACTTCCGAGTCATGGACCACGGCCCGGTCCTGCCCCTCCTCGTCGGCGCGGTCCAAGAGCAGCAGGCGATGATCGAAGCCCAAGCGGAGGCCCTCGAAGCGATGAAGAAGCGCCTCGCGGAGCTCGAGGGGAGGCTGGGTAAGGGGCGCTGAGGCGGCGCGAGTGGGAATCGACCACGTACAAGACGAAGTCCCCATCGCGCCCTTTGGGCGCGTTGGGGCCTGAAGTCGAGTGGCCGCTTCCCGGCGGCGATCAGCGCGCGCAGCGCGCGGTGGAGCCGGGCTCCCAAGGAATCGACCACGTACAAGACGAAGTCCCCATCGCGCCCTTTGGGCGCGTTGGGGCCAGAAGTCGAGTGGCCGACTTCCCGGCGGCGAACAGAGCCGGCGAAGCCGGTGATGGAGCCGGGCTCCCAAGGAATCGACCACGTACAAGACGAAGTCCCCATCGCGCCCTTTTGGGCGCGTTGGGGCCAGAAGTCGAGTGGCCGACTTCACGGCGGCGAACGGCGCGCGCGCAGCGCGCGATGGAGCCGGCGGGAATCGAACCCGCGTCCGAAGATGCTCCCCCAGCGGACACTACGTGCGTAGCCTCGTGATTCTTTCTCGCGACGTCGTTGGATCACGGACAAGCCCACGACGTCACCAGCATCAGCTTGGTTTCGCCCGCTCGGCGCTGATGCGCCACCGGGGGCTAGCTCACTTTGTTTTCGCTGCGATGGGAGCCATGAGCGGGGCTACCCATCGCAACGGCTCAATCAAACTCTATCGAGTAGATTAGGCAGCAACAGCGACGAAATCGTCGTTGGCACTTGAAGTTTCCGTACCGTTTTTACCGGCGAGCACGGTTGCCGGACACGCGTCCTCTGGATCGACACCCCCGTCGAAACCAGGTCGGCCCCAGATTGTCACAGCGGCCAGCGCGCATCGCTACGCGCCGCCCCACGAACAGATTCGAGAATGTGTCACTTCCGACGGAACTGGTCCAGGCTCACGACGTCCGCCGTCGCCGTTTCCTCGGGCTCGCCTTCCGTCTCGGGCGGCGCGTCCGGCGCCGGCTCCGCGGGGAGCTCCTGCGCGACCACGCGGATCGCCTCGGTGGTCTCGGCCGTCGGCGCGAGCTGCACCGCGAACTCCGCGTACGGATCCTCGAAGCGCGTGATCGCGCCGTAGGGGATCCGGAGCGTGGCCGGGACGCCGCCGAAGGAGAGGCCGACCGCGAAGTGGTTGTCGCCGACCTCGAGGTCCCAGAAGCGGTGACGCAGCACGACCGTCATCTCGTCGGGGTACTGCTGGCGCAGCGACTCCGGCATGTCGACGCCGAGCGCCTTCGTCTTGAAGCGGATGTAGAAGTGGTGCTCGCCGGGCAGCCCGTCGGCGCCCGCCGCGACGCGCAGCGCCTCGCGGATCACGACCTCGCGCAGCGCTCGCTCCACCAACGCGCCGTACGGAATCTCCGACATCTCGTAACGTGCTCGCACTGTTCGGGGCGATGCCGCAACCGAAATCCGGCGGGACTGGTTGGATGCCCCCTATCGAGGCATTCTGCCCCGCCGTGAAGTCGATCGCCCTGAGGCGCCTGCGCGCTCTCGCCGTCCCCGCCGGACCCGGCGTATCGCCGCGAAACAAGCTGGCCTTCCTCGCCCAGCTCGCGTCCCTCGGCTACCACGTCGACGATCCCGCGCGCCTCGACGCCTCCGATGACACCCTCCTCGACGACCCCGCGCTCTTCGCGACCCTGAGAGCGATGCGCGGGGGTGACGCCGATTACGTCCCGCTCTTCCTCGACTTCCCGAACGACATCCCCGACGACGACGAGCTCCTCTTCCGCCGCATCGTCGGCTGGGTCGGCAACGCGCTCGGCGCGTTCGAAGCGGGGCACCGCCTCGACAACGGCCTCGTCGTCCCCGAGTGGCTCTTCGACGTCACGCGCTACGGCGCCGACCCCGTCACGCAGTTCCAGACCACCGGACAATTCGAAGCCGCCCGGGCGCGCATCGCCGGTCGCGACGGCGACACCCACGTCGAGTGGATCCGCCTCCGCCTGATCCCCGAAGCCGACCTCGACCACCACCTCACCGAGTTCCTCCTCGGCAACCTCTACGCGAAGGCCTCCATCAAGGAGGCCCTCCACGAAGACCTCACCCGACTCCTCGAGCGCCACGGCGACGCCGTCGACCCCGCGCGCGTCACGATGAAGGAGAACCTCGCGCTCGTGATGCGGCTCCTCTGGACCGCGGGCGACCACACCCGCGCCGCGCGCCTCGCGAAGACCCCGACGGATCTCCTCCGCCTCTTCGCCGCGCTCACCGACTCCGACATCAGCCTCGCCGACGAGATCACCTTCCCCAAACTCACCCGCGCACAACGCCGCGTCATCGTCCGGCGCCTCGGCGCGATGAGTTCGATCGAAGAAGACCTCTGGCGCTACCGCGGCCTGTGGCGCGCCGTCGGCAAGTCACTCCACGTCGGTGAGTACGCCGCCGAGCAACCCACCGTCGCGCGCGCGTTCGATCTCATCCGAAACGGCAAAGTCACCACCTTCGACGCGCGCACCGAAGCGCTCCTCGCCGGAGGTGACGCCTCGAAGATCCTCGCGCACCTCGCCGAGCGCCCGGGGGTCCTCGGCCGACGCGTCCACGAGCTCCTCCGCAAGCTCCCCGCCGCTACGCCCGCGATCCTCGACGCCTTCGACACACTGCTCCCGAGCGTCACGCTGAAGAACGCCCTCGTCCTCGAGTCGTACTTCGCGACCATCAACGACCTCGAGCGCCGCACCGTCATCAACAAGCGGGGGCGCGTGAAGGTCCTCGAGAACAACGCGAAGGGCGCGCTGCGCGCCGACACCCTCGCCACCCTCCGCGAGCGCATCGCTCGCGCGCTCACCACGAAGGTCGCCGCCAAGGGCTCCTGGGTCGGCCGCCGCGTGTGGATCGATCCCGAGCTCGCGAACTACACCGTCCCGCTCCAGCAACGCGCCGCCTCCGATGGCCTCCTCACGTTCGGGCGCGGCAGCCGGATCCGCGTCGATCTCGGCAAGGTGCTGCGCCTCTTCGTGTACTGGAAGCAGACCAAGCTCCGCACCGACCTCGACCTCTCCGCGATCCAGTTCGACGCCGACTTCCGCTACATCGGCCACGTCAGCTACACGAACCTCGCGTCGCAGGGGATCGTCCACTCCGGCGACATCCAGTCCGCGCCCCACGGCGCCGCCGAGTTCATCGACATCACGCTCGCCGAGCTCGCGCCCGAGGTCCGCTACGTCCTCCCGCAGGTCAACAAGTACGCCGGCGAGAACTTCGGCCAGATGACCTGTCACGCCGGCTGGATGATCCGCGAGAAGGTCGACGTCGACCGCGCCACATTCGACATCAAGACGGTCCAGAACAAGTTCGACCTCGCGGGGAGCACTGGCTACTGCCTCCCGTTCGCCGTCGATCTCGAACTCGCGCGCGCGACGCTCTTCGATCTCTACGTCGGCTCGCGCCAGCTCGAGAACCGAGTCGAGTCCTCCGCGAGCGACGTCGAGCTCATTGGCCGCGAGCTCCTCCGCTTCACCGAGACCCGCCCCACGATGCTGCGCCTCGCCGAGCTCCACCGCGACGCGCGCGGAGCCGCGGCCGCGCTCCGCCGCGAAGACGCCGACCTCACCTTTGGCCTCGACGGCTGCACCCACGACGCGGGTCGCGCCGAGCGCGTCCTCTCGGAACTCCTCTGAACCCCGGCCGAGACACGCAGCCCACACGCGCCACCCCCGTGGACAGCGCGCCACAGTCGGCGCTA
>JAUHYN010000439.1 GCA_030426505.1 bacterium
GCGATCTGCTCGGGCGCCATGTACGAGGGCGTGCCGAGCATGGAACCGGTGACGGTCTTGTGGTCGACGTCGCCGTCCACGGACTTCGCGATGCCGAAGTCGAGGATCTTCACGGACGGCGAGGCGGAGAGATCGGTGGCGAGGTCGCCGAGGACGAGGACGTTGTCGGGCTTGAGGTCGCGGTGGATCACGCCGACCGCGTGGACCGCTTCGAGCGCGCTGATGAGTTGGAACGTGACGTTGATCGCCTGCGTGAGGGTGAGGCGGCGCTCCTTGAGGAGCGTGCCGAGCGAGGGGCCCTCGACGAGCTCCATCACGTACGCGACGCGCCGTGGGTTCTCGAGCTCGATGAAGTCGTAGATGTCGACGATGTTCGGGTGGCGGACGTCGTTGACGATCTTCGCTTCGCTGAGGAAGCGGCTCACGTATTCGTCGGAGGACACGAGGGAGGGCGCCAGCAGCTTGAGCGCCGTCCGACGTCCCAGGCGCGTGTGGGTCGCTTCGTAGACGCAACCCATCCCGCCTTGCCCGAGGACGCTGTCGAGCTGGTAGCCGCCGATGACCTCGCCGATCTCTGCGGGGCGTTCGGACATATCCGACGATCTCATCGACCGCCGTCAGGGGATCTGGAGCGCGGTCAGACCATGGTCTTCGGGCGCGGGCGGACGCGGTACATCTGCCCGTTCGACTCGAGCTGCAGCCGCTGCGCGCGCACGGCGGACTGGACCCAGCCCTCGTACGCCTCGGCGGCGTACGTCCGCCACGATTCCGGATCGATGACGGACCGCTCGGCGCGCTCGTGGCGCCCCAAAGCGAGACGGTGGCGACTCCAGATCTCTTCGACGGTGTCCGCGTCGAGGACGACCTGCGCCTCGACTTGAGGTGGGCGCCTCAGCGAATCGAGCGGCGCGAGTGTGGAAGTCTCGATGCGGCGCCCACCCGACAGCGGTGTGATGATGTGGAGCATCAGCTCCGCGCGCGGGTGCAGCCCGGACTCGATCCCCATCAGGAAGATCGAGGACTCGTCGTCGTGGACGAAGGGCACGATCAACATCCGGTACCCGAAGCTCTGCATCGCCGGGACGCGCGCGGGGAGGTCGGCGACCACGAAGCCCATCCTCGTGAGCTTGTCGGTGAGGTAGTCGAGGGGGGCGCGGGCGTCGGCGGGGATGTCGTCGCTCGGGATGTCCCGGACCTCGAAGCGCTTGGGGAGGCGCCCCCGCGCGCCGAGGAACAGGCGGCCCCGCCGCCCGGTCGCGAGCAGGAGGAGGATGCCGCCCAACGCGGCGAGCGCCACGGCGATGTAGATCTCCGTGGGGCTCATCGCGGACAGCATCCCAGCTTTTTCACGGACCTGCCACACCGCGAGGAACGTGATAGGGCTGCGAGAGGCGGAATTTCGTCCCGAATCCGGGAGGAGACGGCGCCGACGACGAGGACGACATGGCGGGGTCGGGGCGTTGGGGTCGGGTGGTGTCGCGCTGGGGCGTACGCCTCATGGATGGCGTCGTGAGCGCGGTGTCGGGTCGCTCGGTGCGCACGGCGGCGACCGCGGAGCCGGCGGCCTTGGTGATGGGGCGATCGGTGGCGCCGCAGGTGTCCGGGGGCGCGGAGGCGAGCGGGAGGAGATCCGTGGCGTCGCCGGAGGCGACCGCAAGGAAATCCGCGGGGGCCCTCGAGGCGTCCGCAAGGAAATCCGCGGGGCCCCGCGAAGCGTCCGCAAAGAAATCCGCCGAGCCTCGCGAAGCGGCCGCAAAGAAATCCGCCGAGCCCCGCGAAGCGGCCGCAAGGAAATCTGCCGAGCCCCGCGAAGCGTCCGCAAGGAAATCCGCCGAGCCCCGCGAAGCGGTCGCGAAGAAATCCGCCGTGCCCTCCGAAGCGGCCGCAAGGAAATCCGCGGCGCCCTCCGACGCGTCCGCAAAGAAATCCGCCGCGCCGCCGCCCCCGCGCCGCAAGCTCGTCGCCGTCGCGCGCGACCCCGACGTCGCCTTCGTCTACTGGAGCTGCGACGACACCACCGACGCCAAGCTCGTCTGGCGCGCCGGCGAGCGCACGGTGCGCGTCGAGCGAGTGTCCGCCGCGAGCGGCAAGCAGTACCTCCCGTTCGTCGCGCCCGACACGCCGCACTCCGCGACGCTCGAGATCGGCGACGTCCACGTGACCTCGAACGCCGTGCGACCGCCGCCCGCCGCGCCGCGCGCCGCCGGTCCGGGTGTATTCGTCGCGCGGGACGATCCCGAGCGCCGCGTGCTCGCCGAGCGCCAGCGCACCGAACGCGCCGCGCTCCCTCGCCCCGCGGGGCGCGCCCCGTCGAACGCACCCTCCTCCCGGGGCCGCTGAACCTTCGCGATTGTCATCGCCCGACGCGACTGGAATGCTCGCGTCGCCTTTGACGCCGCCGACGCACCCCGCCGGGCGACTGGTCCTCTTCCTCCACGCCCACCTCCCGTACGTCCGTCACGTGGATCGCGCGAACGTCCTCGAGGAGGACTGGCTGTTCGAGGCGATCACCGACGTCTACCTCCCGCTCTGCCGAAACCTCGATCGGTGGCACCGCGAGCGCGTCCCCGTCCGCCTCACGCTCTCCGTCAGCCCGACGCTCGTCGCGATGCTGAAGGACCGCCTCCTGATCCAACGTTTCGCCGACCGCCTCGACAAGCTCCTCGCGCTCGCCGCCCGCGAGGTCACGCGGACCCGCGGCACACCCGAGGCCCCGCTCGCGGCGCACTACCTCGCGCGCCTCGAAGCCACCCGCGACGACTTCTTCGATCGCTACGATCACGACCTCGTCGAAGCCTTCGCGCGCGCCCAACGCCGCGGCCAACTCGAGCTCGCGACCACCGCCGCGACCCACGCCTTCCTCCCGCACCACGCCCCCCACCCCGAGCTCGTGCGCGCGCAGCTCCGCGTCGCGCTCCGCGAACACCGGCAGGCCTTCCACGCCGCACCCCGTGGCTTCTGGCTCCCCGAGTGCGGCTACTTCCCCGGCCTCGACGACGACCTCGCCGAGGAGGGGCTCGAGTACTTCGTGCTCGACACGCACGGCGTCGCCAACGCCGACCCGCCGCCCATCCTCGAACACTACGCGCCGATCCTCTGCCCCAGCGGCGTCGCCGCGTTCCCGCGCGATCCCGCTTCGTCCGCCGCGGTGTGGAGCGACGCGACCGGGTACCCCGGCGCCGCCGAGTACCGCGAGCGCCACCGCGACGCCGGGCACGACCTCGCCGAAGACGCCCTCGAAGGCCTCCTCCTCGAAGACGGCCGCCGCCGCTCCGTCGGGCTCAAGTACCACCGGGTCACCGGCAAAGACGTCGCGCTCGGCGACAAGGCGCCGTACGACCTCGCCGCCGCCGCCGCGCGTGTCGAACGCGACGCCGAACACTTCGTCGCCGCGCGCGCCGCCGACGCGCGCCTCGTCGCGCGCACCCGTGGACACGCGGCCGTCCTCGTCGCCCCGTACGACGCCGAGCTCTTCGGTCACTGGTGGTACGAGGGCCCCGAGTTCCTCGACGCCGTTGTCCGCCGCGTAGCGAACGACCCAGACCTCACGCTCGCCACCCCCACCGACGTCCTCGCCGGCGATCGCTTCCAGCTCGCGTCGCCCGCGCACAGCTCGTGGGGTCACGGCGGCTACGGCTGGACGTGGCTCAACGAGTCCACCGACTGGATCCTCCCGCAGCTCCACGCCGCGTACGAACGCCTCGCGCGCCACGTCGCGTCGCGCCCCGCGCCGCTCGCCGGTCGCGCGCTGCGCCAAGCCGCCCGCGAGCTCCTCCTCGCGAGCGCGAGCGACTGGCCGTTCCTCGTCACCAACGCGTCCGTCACCGAGTACGCGAACGCGCGCGTCGAAGAGCACCTCGCGCGCTTCACTCGCCTCGTCGACGCCGTCGAATCCGAGCGGATCGACGAAGCGGAGCTCGAACGCCTCGAACGCGCCGACGACGTCCTCCGTGGGCTCGACCTCGCGGACTTCGCGCGGAGGCGCCCGTGAAGATCGCGCACTACTCCGACATCCACATGACCGTCCCGCCGTGGCGCGGCGGCGTCGCGGGCCTCGTCGGCAAGCGCAGCGTCGGCGCGCTCAACTACTACGTCGGCGGTCGCCGCCGACACTTCGCACGCGTCGAGCACCGCATCCTCCGCCTCCTCGAAGACGTCGACGCGCAGGCCGTCGACCACGCGATCTGCACCGGCGACGTCACCCAGATGAGCCGCCCCGAAGAGTTCGAGCGCTGCGCCCAGATCTTCGGCACGCGCCTGCACGACCCCTCGCGCCTCACCGTCCTCCCCGGCAACCACGATCGCTACACGCCCACCGCCCAGCACGAGCGCCGCTTCGAGCGCCACTTCGGCGACGTCGCCCCGGACGCGTACCCGTTCGCCAAGCGCGTCGGCGACGTCGTCATCGTCGCGCTCGACGTCGCGCGCGCCGCGGGCCTCCTCGACAGCTCCGGCTACGCAGGCCCCGAACAGCTCGAGCGCCTCCGCGCCCTCCTCACCGCGCAGAGCCCCGACACGTTCGTGATCCTCGCGATGCACTACGGGCTCTTCCGCAAACACGGCGAGCCCGACCGCAAGCGCCACGGCATTCGGGATTACGAGGCGATTGTCGACGTGATCGCGGATCCGAAGACCCACGTTCACGCGATCATTCACGGGCACATGCACGACGACTACCGGATCGACGTCCACGGCGTCCCCGAGATCTGCTCGGGCAGCGCGACCGACGTCTTCCGACCCTGCGGCTACAACGTCTACACGGTCGATCCCGCCACCAAGTCGATCGACGTCGATCGCCGGGTCTGGGACGCCGAGCAGGATCGGTACGTCGCGGGTGAATTCCAGCGCGCGGTCGAGTAAGACCGGATCGCGTGGAACTGAAGCAGCTCGAGTATCTCCTCAGCGTCGCGGAGCACGGCAGCATGAGCAAAGCCGCGCGCGCGCTCCGCGCGAGTCAGCCCACGCTCAGCGTCGCGATCAAGAACCTCGAAGAGGAGCTCGACACGACGCTGCTCCACCGCGACAGCCGCGGCGTCACGCTCACCGCGGCGGGCCGCACGCTGCGCGACGCCACCCAGGAGATCATCGAAGTCCTCGAACGCGCCCGCGCGCAGATCGTGGATCTCGAGGACGCCGTCGTCGGCGACTTCACCGTCGGGTGCAACGAGGCGCTCGGCGTCTACTTCCTCCCGGACTTCATGCAGCTCGTCCTCGAGCGCGCGCCGAAGGTGCAGCTGTCGCTGTGGAACAACACTTCCGCGCAGGTGCGCGAAGCGGTGATCGATCGCCGCGTCGACTTCGGGCTCGTCGTGAACCCGGAGCCGCACCCCGACCTCGTGATCGTGAAGCTCTTCCACGACGGCATCGAGGTCTTCGTCTCCACCCGCGAGCCGCTCCCGCGGAGCCGAATCGAGGCGCTCATGCGCGTGAAGCGCGGGCCGCTGATCGCGGCGCGTCGGATCGGCCCGGTGCGCGATCTCATCGCGCGCTTCGACGCCGACGACGCGCTCCCCGATCGTGTCCTCGACTGCGGCGATCTCCAACTCGTACGCAGCCTGGCGGTCGCGGGGCTCGGCGTCGCGCTGCTCCCGCGTCGCGTGGCGCAGATCTATCCGGGCGAGCTCGTGCAGCTGCACAAGAGCCTGCCCGGCTTCCCGGACACGATCAGTCTCCTGTACCGCGCGGACCTCCACCGCACGCAGGGCGCGATGGTGCTCAAGGACTTGTTGGTGGAGTACGGGCGCGGCCTTCAGGCCAGCGACCCGAACGAGGACTCGATCTTACCGCCTAGTTGAACCAGGCGAGGGGGCCGAGCGCGAGGTTCGTGAGGAAGTTGCCGACCTGGAAGCCCGCCGAGTAGTCGCGCGCGTACTGCTGCTGCGAGTACATCTGGCTCGCGTACGACTGCCCCGCCGCGTAGCCCTGCAGGTATGACGTGAGGTAGCTCGCCGGGTTCATCATGTCGTTCCACGAGCCGCCGGGGACGGACATGTTCGCGCCGTTGACGCGGTTGCGGACGAAGGCGTCGTTGCGGCCGCCGTCGGTGCGGATCTCGGCGGTGTTGCCGTTGAGGATGTTCTGGTAGCGGACGACGCCGTCGCGCTGGTTGTTGTCGCGGACCTCGACCCAGCCCGGGCCCTCGAGGTTGACGCGATCGTCCTTGCCGAGGTTGTTGACCTGGACCTGGTTGTTGTGGCCGCCGATGTCGAAGGTGTTGCGACCGCTGTCGCCGACGAAGCGCACCTGGTTGAACGCGCCGCCCACGGAGTTGTTCGTCCGCCCGCGCGTATCGTTGATGGTGAGGTTGCGGTTGCCGTATCCGTTGACGTTCGCCATCGAGTCGCTCCTGCCTGCCTCCCTGAGCAAGCATGAACATTGTCGGCTGAACCCGACTGACGGTGCGTGTTTTCGTATACTTTTTTTGCAGGTGGTGTACCAACCCACAACACCGCTTTATGGCTACATGTAATGCGGTGTGATCCGCTGTGATCCTTCAGGGCCGGCGCGTGAAGCGCAGGACCGTCGAGACGCGCGGATCCAGGAACGAATCGGTGCGCAGCTCCAGCGTATCGCTCGCCACGCAGAAGTCCGCGGTCGCGTGCAGCGTGGTCGGCCGCGAGCCGTCGCAGGGGATCGCGTCCCCCTCCGCCGAGCTGTCGCCCAGACAGATCTTCGCCCCGTCGACCCGGTAGAAGCCGCCGTACACCGCAGTGAACCCGCACGCGGCGTCGCCCGGGTTCTTCTTCCAGGCCTGGATGTCGAGGTTGATCGAGTACCGGCCGTTGTCGTTGAAGAACAGGAACCCGCTCACCCCACCCGAGCACCCGTCCGGCTGAGCGGCTTCGAACGTCGCCGTGGTCAGGTCCCACCCGGCGATCGGATCCCCGCCGCAAGCGGTGAACCCGCCGTCGTCGTCTCCGCCCGAGCAGGCGGCGAGCAGGAACAGGAGTCCAAGACCTCGAGTACGCATCACGGCTGAGCGACTG
>JAUHYN010000440.1 GCA_030426505.1 bacterium
GATCGGTCGCTGTCGCGTGGTCACCTTCGGCGGCGAAGCGTGCGGCGACGTCGCGCCACGCCTCCGCGTCGACGCTCGCTTCGTCGGCGTGCGCGCGGGCGGCGAGCCGGAGCGCGGAGCGGCGGGGCTCGGCGATGGCTTCGACGAGCGCGTCGGCGTCTTCGGCTCGGCCGGCGAGGGTGGCGGCGGCGCTCCACAGGACGTCGACGCTCGGTGGCGGCCACGCGAAGCCGCGCGGCGGTGTCGCCTCGTTCGGGGGGAGGCCTTCGGCGAGCGCGGCGCGGAGGGCGTCGTCCGCGATCGCGTCGGCGCGGGCGAGGCGCTTGTGGGCGTGGTCGAGGGGGGTGAGCTCCGCGCCTTCGTGGATCAGGAGCGCGAGCGCGCGGCTGGGGAGGCCCGCGGAGAGCGCGAGCACCGCGAGCACGTCGGCGGCGGCGGACACGTGCGTGGGGCGCCCGAGGATCCGCGTCAGGTAGAAGCGGGTGGCGTCGCGGTCGCCGACCTCGAGCGCGCGGTCGAGCATCCACGCGACCCGCTCGGCGGGGCCGCGCGTCGCGACGGCGGCGAGCGCCTCGGCGTGGGCGTCGTCGAGGGTGAGCGCCCACGCCCCGACGCGCACGTCGTCACGCCCGAGACGGGGCGTGTGTTCGACGGCGCCCGTGAGCTCCGCGCGGATGAGCGTCGCGCCCTCGAGCGGGGCGACGTCGACGCCATCGATTCGCCAGGCTCCGCCGAGCGGCGTGGCGTGATGTCCGGCGAGCCCGAGGCCGTGCTCGCGCACGCCGACGACGAGCGGGACCTCGACGCCGTTCAGGCGGTCGTCGAGGAGCGGGTAGGTCGTGGCGGTGGGGGCGCCGAAGAGCCAGGGGTCGTCGGCGGGCGCGGGGACGGAGGACCACCAGGCGGGGAGGCCGATAGGGTGCGCTGCGGCTTCGGTTTTGGGATCGGGCGCGGCTCCGGTCTCGGGAATGGGATCCGTTTCGGGCGTGGATCCGGTCTCGGAATCGAGATCGGGTTCGAGCGTGGATCCGCTTTCGGACTCCGAGCCCGAGCCCGAGCCCGAATCCGCGGTCGAAGCGGCGTCCGCGGTAGAAGCGGAGTCCGAAGTCGAGTCTGCGGTCGAAGCGGAGTCCGAAGTCGAAGCGGCGTCCGCGGTCGAAGCGGAGTCCGAAGTCGACTCTGCGGTCGAAGCGGAGTCCGAAGTGGAAGCTGCCCCGGAACTCGAAGCGGAGTCCGAAGCCGAAGCGGCCCCCGGATCCGCCGCGGAGTTCGATTCGGATCCCGAACCCGATCCCGTCTCTGCGCTCGCTTCCCTCACCGCCACGACGAACGCCGCGACCACCGCGGCCACCGCGTCATGCGTGCGCCGCGCGAGGGGCGCGACGTGGCCGGCGACGGTGATCGTGTCGCGGGTGAGGCCGCGTTGTACGGTCGCGTCGCCGGGGCCGCCCGCCTCGAGGCTCCAGGCGGCGCCGCGGGTGGCCGCGCCCAGCCACAAGCGCGGGCCGGCGCGGACGATCCAGACCGGGCGCTTGGTGCGGGTGCCGTCGGGGCGGAGGAAGCGGACGGTCGCGGCGGTCTCGAGGGTGTCGGCGTCCGCGACGCCGAGGTGTTCGAGGAGTCGACGGGGCGCGGCCATGACGACCCTCCCTATCGATCGAGCTGACCTCCGCGACAACCCCGCGCGGCGACCCGCTACCGCACGGCGGCGGCGATCGGCTTGCGCAGCGCGAACATCCACAGGCCCGCGCCGAGCAGCGTCGGGAGCGCGACGAGGGCCGTGAGGAGGCCGGCGATCGCGTCGTTGCGTGCGTCGCCGCTGAACTCCAGCCCGCGGACGTGCAGGAACGCCTTGGTGAGCGTCACCGCCCAGTTCGCGTAGCAGGAGAGCAGGAACGTGAGCACCAGCGCCCGCCGGCCCGTCGGCGAGAGGCTCCAGTGGCGGGACGTGTAGGCGAGGCCGAGGAGCAGGAACGTCCCGAGGATCGCGTTGAGGTGCGCCGCGAGCACCGCGCCCCTGTCGGCGGCGACGGCGCCGGTCGCGGCGCCGGCCAATAGCAGGCCGGTGAGCGCGCCGATCGCGAACAGGACCGCGGCGTGGAAGCCGAGGCGTCGGGTGAGGTCGTCGGGGGCCATCGAATCCTCCTCGGGGCGGCGGGGGACCGCCTCGAAGATCGGTACGGAGCAGCGGACGGATCGGATCACTCGATGCCGCGAAATCGGTGGCCGTCCGCCACGGCACCGCCGCACGTCGGAGTAGGGCGGCGTCGCCGTTGCGGCCCGCACAGCCTCACGCCGTCGCGGCGGGCGCCGCTCCGCTCGGATCTTCGCGGGCGCCGCTCCGCGCCGAGGTTCCCGTGCCGCTTCGCGCCAGGTTCGCGGGCGCCGCTCCGCGCCGATGTCACCACGCTACGCGCCCATTCAACCGGGCGCCGCTTCGCGCCCATTCAACCGGGCACTGCTTCGCGCCCATTCAACGGGCACCGCTTCGCGCCCATTCAACGGGCACCGCTTCGCGCCCATTCAACGGGCGCCGCTCCACACCGTGGCTCCGGGCACCGCTCCACACCGTGGCTCCGGCCGTCGTCACGCCCACGCCCTCTGCGCCTCAGTCCCGGCGGTCGGCCGCCACGCGCCGCAGCGTCGTCCACGCCGCGCCGGCCGAGCGCGCAGCGCGGCCGCGCTTGCTCTCCTCGGCGGCGTCGAAGCTCGCGCGGTAGAAGTCGAGGTAGCCGTCGACCATGCGCGCGTAGGTGTGCCTCGCCTCGATGCGGGCGCGGCCGGCGTCCTGGACGGAGGATCGAAACTCCGGGTCCGCGAGGAGGCGGGCGAGGGCGTTCGCCAGCGACGCCGGCGACTTCGACGGGACGAGCAGGCCCTCCACGCCGTCGTCGATCAGCTCGGGCGTCCCGCCAACCGCCGTGGCGACGACCGCGACGCGCGCCGCCATCGCCTCGAGGATCGCGTTCGACGTGCCCTCGAACGCGGAGCAGTTCACGAACACGTCGAAGGCGCGCAACAAGTGCTCGGGGTGCTCCACGCGCCCCAGCAACACCAAGCGATCCTCGATCCCGAGCGCCTGCGCCTGCGCGCGGAGCTCGTCGAGCGACACGCCGAGCGGGTTCCCCGCGACCACCAACTGCAGGTTTTCGAAGCGCGCCGCGATGCGCCCGACCGCCGCGACCAGATCCTGGATCCGCTTCACCGGCCTCAGCACGCTGACCGTGCCCACGATGACGGCGTCGGGAGAGAGCCCGAGCCGGGCGCGGACCTCGGCGCCGCTCGGGCCGCGGTCGATCCAGTCGAGGTCGATCCCGGTCCGGAGCACCGAGACGCGCTCGGGCGGCACCGACCACTCGTTCGAGATCCGCCGCCCGAGGAAGTCGCAGACCGCGGTGAACCGATCCACGTGCGGCGCGAGGGCGCGCATCAATTTCTTCCTCCGCGGCGGGGCGTCGCGCCCGCTCTCCATCCCGCCGAGCCCGTACGCCACGAACGGGACCCCCGCGATGCGCGCGGCGGCGATCCCGTACAGGGACGTCGACCAGTTGTGGATGTGCATGACGTCGGGGCGCTGACGCCGCAGCTTCGCGGCGATGTCGAGCACCAGCCGCGGCTCGACCCCGCGGCCGACGTCGCGCAACAGGGGAACCACGTCGATCGCTGGACCCGCGCGTTCGATCAGGGCCTCGCGCACGGGGCCGAACCCCAACCACGACAGCTCGAACTCCGAGCGATCCATCGACGCCATCACGCGCGCGATGCGCTCCTCCGTGCCGCCACTCCAAAGACACGGAGTGAACTGACACAGGCGGATCCGTCGTCGCCGGCCCATCCGGAAGGACAGGTAGCACAAAAGGCGAACATTCGTGGCGCGAGGCCGTCCAAGGTCGCGGAGGGGCTCCGCGTGGGGCCCGTGAGGGCGGTCAACTCTGCATCGACCGGTCGATTGATGCGTCTGGCTATGCGATAGATGACAGCCCGAGGGGCGTGGTTGACACGGTCCCGGGCCGGCCTAGAGTAGCCGGGCCCTCGAGGGCCCGTGGCGCTCGAAGCCCCACGAGTTCAAGGAGTTCATTCAGTCATGAATCGGTTCGCGTTCGCAGCACTCACCATCGCACTTCCCACCCTGGTCGCTTGCTCCGGCCAATCCACACAGGAGAGCAAGCTCTCCGCGCACGGCCCGGTCGTCGAGCACCCCGAGTGGGTGACGCGCGGCAGCGGTGCGTTCGGCGGCGAATCCCGTGTGATCTACGCGGTCGGCGCCAAGTCGGGCATCAAGAACCCGGCGCTCCTCCGCTCCGCCGCGGGCAACCAGGCTCGCGCCGAGATGCAGAAGATCTTCGAGACGTATACGGCGTCGCTGATGAAGGACTACGCCGCGTCGACGACGGCCGGGGATTTCTCCGCGTCGTCCGAAGAGCAGCACGTCGAGCAGGCCGTGAAGACGTTTGCGGCGGGCACGCTGAACGGCGTAGAGATCGTCGAGCAGTGGATTCACCCGGTCGATGGCACCTTCTACGCGCTCGCGCGTCTCGACTTCGAGAAGTTCATGGGCATGCTCGACCAGAGCAAGGAACTCAACGCGAAGGTCAAGGAGCGCGTGAAGCGCGCCGCCGAGAAGAGCTTCGCGGAGCTCGAGCGCGAAGAGGCCAAGCACGCCGACGACGGGATGTAGTCGATTCGGGAGCGGGAGGGGGGCTCGAGGTGGCGGGACGCAGCCGAAATCAGTCGATGCGGCGTCTCGCGCTCGTCGCCTTCGCCACCGGCCTGTTCGCCTGCGGCGGCGGCAAGACGCCGCCGCCCAAGGTGGAGGTCCCGCCCCCGGACGTCGACGTCCCGGACTGGGTCTACGAGACCCCGTCCAAGCCGGGCTACATCTGCGCGACGGGCGCCGTCGACCGGACGTACTACCAGCAGGACGGGCGCGTGTACGCCGCGGAGGCGGCGCGCAACGAGCTCGCCCGCACCATCCAGGTCACGATCTACAGCGTGATGTACGACTACGAGAGTCAGCGGGGCGGGAGCGTCCGGCAGTACATCGTGAGCGAGGTCGAGACCGCGGTCGCGGGCGGCGTGCTCAACGGCGCCGAGATCCTGCACAGCTGGTACGACAAATACGGCAACGTCGCGAACCCGGGCATGACCTACGCGCTCGCGTGCATGAAGAAGGACCAGTCGGTGAAGGATCTCGCCGACAAGATCAAGGAAGCCTACCCCGAAGAGGAGCGCGAGGCGGCGCTCGAAGGGGTGAGGAAGCGTGCCCAGGCGGCCTTCGACGATCTCGAGGCCATGGAAGCCAAACACGCAGAGAAGAAATCGGGCACGGCCGACGTCCCACCCCCCGCCGCCAACCCCGAAGAGGCCCTCGGTGAATGATCACGCGATGGCCTCACCCCGAGGAGGAGTTCGACGCATGAAGTCGAAGAGAGCCTACGCCGCGTCCCTGATGATGGCCGGTGCGTTGATGTTGATCAGCGCGTCGGCGTTTGCCGACGGCCTGACGCCGAAGCAAATCTACAAGACGTACGGCAAGGCCGTCGTCCTCGTGTTCGCGACCGACGGCTCCGCCCAGGGGAGCGCCGGGACCGGGTCGATCGTGACGAGCGACGGCCAGGTCATCACGAACGCCCACGTCGTCGCGAAGGACGGCCAGAAGTTCAAGAAGGTCTTCGTCTACATCAAGCCGGACAAGATCCAGGGCTCGATGAAGAAGGATCTGCAGCACCGCTACGCCGCGACGATCATCGACCTCGACCCCGAGCTCGATCTCGCGCTGCTCCGCATGGTCGATCCGCCGCCGGACCTCATGACGATCCAGATGGCGAACCCGGACGACGTCGAGATCGGCGATCCGGTCGTCGCGATCGGGCACCCCGAGACGGGCGGCCTGTGGACGCTCACCACCGGATCGATCTCCTCGATCGTGGCGGACTTCCAGGGCGTCGGCGGCAAGGACGTCTACCAGACCGAGGCCTCGGTGAACCGCGGCAACTCGGGCGGGCCGCTGATCAACCAGTACGGCCACATGGTCGGCATCAACACCAGCATCTCGCGTCGCGCGAGCGACGGCCTCGCGATCACCGACATCAACTTCAGCCTCAAGAGCTCGGTCGCGAAGAAGTGGCTCGAGCGGAACCGTCACATGACGGTCGCGTACGCGCCGGCCTCGCTCGACAATTCCCTCTTCGGCGGCGCGGTCGTCGCCGCCGCACCGCCGCCGAAGGCCGCGGACCCGGTGAAGCCCACCGGCGACGGCAAGGAGACGTACACCGTCGACGGCGGTGACGGGAAGACGCTCGTCGCGGTCGTGGAGCCGGACGAGGACGAGGTCGTCGCGGAGGATCCGGAGTTCTCGACGGTCGCGCAGGAGACCCAGACGGTCTCGCGCGGCATGAAGAACGGCCAGCGCCCGCGCGTGAAGGTGCAGGGCAAGAAGAAGACGATCGCCGAGCCGACCGTGAAGCCGAAGCAGCTCACCAAGGCGCGCCCGTACAAGCTCGACCGGTTCGTGTCCGAGCGCGTCAAGGAGATGCGCAAGCTCGAGGACATCATGCGGGATTCGAGCCGCAAGATCGACGCGCGCCGCGGCCGCACCGGCAACAAGACGAAGACCAAGTCGAAGAGCATGTTCGACGATCTGTAGGCCGCGCCGCCCGCGCTCGGGCGGTTTCAGGGCTCGGGGGCTGGCGCCGGCCCCCGAGAGAACCGAGAGTCACGCCATGAATCGCCTGTCCCGCCTCGCGAGCGTCACGCTCGTTGGTCTCATCGCTTTCACCGCGGTCGAAGCCCACGCCGACGACAAGAAGGTCGTCGCGGTGCTGCCGTTCGGCTCGCCGACGCAGTACGGGAACATGGGCCGCAACGCGCAGCCGACGTTCATCACGGAGCTGGTGAAGTCGCGGAAGGTCCGCGTCGTCGACGAGAAGCGCGCGACCGGCGCGGTGAAGCGCTTCGAGCGCGAGATGACCGGCCTGTTCG
>JAUHYN010000441.1 GCA_030426505.1 bacterium
CCCGATGTCCGCCTCGCGCGCGCCGTCCGCGCGCCGCATCTTCTCGGGGGTCTGGTCGGGGAGCGAGCTGATCGTCTTCGGCGGCATCCCCATCAACGCAACCGGCGGTCGCTACGATCCGGCCACCGACACGTGGACGCCGCTCCCCCTCATCGCCGCGCCGCTCATGCGCAACCACCACACCGCCGTGTGGACCGGACACGCCATGATCGTGTGGGGCGGTCACAACCCGCCGACCAACTACGACATCGGCGCGAGCTTCGACCCCGTCACGAACCAGTGGACGCCGATCTCGACCGTCGGCGCCCCCGCGGCTCGCTACCTGCACACCGCCGTGTGGACCGGGACCGAGATGATCGTGTGGGGCGGCGCGGACGGCAGCGGCGGCTACCACACGACCGGCGGCCGTTACGTCCCGTAGCACGATCCGCGCTACGGGCGCTCGGGCCACGTCGGCGCGCGCGACGCCGCGATCGGGACACCGAGCTCCTTCGCCAACTCCGCCTCGCGCGACGCCCACCGCCGCGCGCGCCCCGCGTCGCCGAGCAACTCGAAGTAGCGGGCGCGCCACCGCGCGACGCGCGGCGCGCCGACCGGGAACGTCCGCGTGGCGCCGCTCAGGCGGCGGAGGGCGCGACGGAACTCGGCGTCTCTCGCGCCGCGTTCGGCGGGCGGAGCCGCCGCGAGTCGCGCGAGCGCGACCTCCACGATGCCTTCGTAGCCGTGCAGCATGAGGAAGACGGTCGGGGCGCGTGAGCCGATCGCTTCTTCGGCGCGTCGCGCGGCCCGTGTCGCGCCCTGGAGATCCTGCACGCGACACCGCGCGCTCGCGAGGAGGCCGTAGCATGTCACTTCCGACATGAGGTCGGGGACGTCGTCGAGGAGGCCGGCCGCGGTTTCGAGATCTTCGATGGCTTCGGCGTAGCGCTCCAGCTCGAGCGCCGAGCGCGCCGCGCAGTACAGGCTCCACGCCTCGTGTTGGCGGTTCTCGCGTTGGCGCGCCGAGTCGAGCACGAAGCGGTGCCGCGAGATCGCCTCGTCGAAGCGCCCCGCGAAGTAGTCCGGGTGGCCGCGGAGCGTCTCCACGAGTTCGCGCGCCTGCGGGTCCTTCAGTACGTCGAGCGGCGCGTCGCAGTCCGCGAGGACTTTCGCCGCGCGCTTCCACTGGCCGCGTCCGATTCGGTACACCGCCTCCGACGTGAGGCTGAAGATGAGGCCCGCGTAGTCCTTCTGCGCCGCGCCCGTCGCGTGCGCGCGATCGAAGTAGCCGTCCGCGACCTTGTGCAGCCCGGCGAGGCCGAACACCCAGCCCAACCCGCTGTAGTTGCGCGCGGCCTCCATCAGGTGACTCGCGCGCTCCGCCAGGTTGATCGACCACAGCGCGCTCGCGACGATCTGAAGCGCGTCGTTCTCGAAGAACGCGATGCGCGCGATCGTCCCTGACGCCTGCGTGGCCTCCGCGAGCCGCGTCTGCGAAGTCGGCTCCTCGTACGTCTTCGGCGGGAGGAGCCGGTGCGCCACCTGCCGCGCGAGCTCGGTCACCAGCTTCACGGCCCACTCGCCGGGGGACTGCGGTGGCGCGAGATCGAGGAGCGCGAGCGCCCGGCTCGAGTGGTCGCGCGAAGTGTCGAGCGCGCCGGAGGCCAAGTGCGCCGCGCCGAGCTGCCGGTGCCAACGCGCCGTCTGGTGTCGCGCGGCGACGCTCGCGCCCGGCTTGCCCGCGAGCGACAACAACCGCTCGAGGTGCGCCGCGGCGTCGCGGTGCGCGCCTGCGGCGATGGCGAGATCGGCGGCCTGCTCGAGGTAGACGATCGCGCGCGCGGGCTCTCCGCCTTCTTCCCAGTGGTACGCGAGCGCGGCGGGCGACGGCGTCTTCGCGAGCGCCTCGATCGCTTCGGCCGCGCGGCGGTGGAGGGCGTGGCGGTGCTTCGGATCGATGCGGTCGTAGGTGACCTCGCGGAGCTTGTCGTGGGCGAAGCGCAGCCGACCGTCCGCCGACTCCGTGAGGATCTGCTTGCGGAGGAGCTCCTCGATCCCGACGCGCACCGTGCGGTCTGCCCGCTCCGAGACGCGCTGCGTGATCTGCGGAGAGGCCTCGCGGCCGAGCACCGCCGCGGCGTCCACGAACGCGCGCGCGTCCGCCGCGAGCGTGTCGAGGCGCAGCGCGAGCACGTCGTCCAACGTATTCGGGAGACCGAGGGCGTCGTACCGCCCCTCGTGCAGCGTGACGGACCACTTGCCCTGGCCGTCGCGCATCAGCAAACCGCGCGTCATCGCCGCGCGCGGATACTCCGCGACGAAGAACGGGTTGCCGCCGGTCTGCTCGGCCATGAACTGAGCGAAGTGGGACGGTGGCGGGAAGCCGAGCATCTCGGACACGACCGTCTCGACCGCGCGCGGCCCGAGGCGCGCGAGGCGCACGTGTCCGACGTCGTCGTGCGCCGTGAGGCGCTGCACGCTCGCCGGCATCTCTTCGGTGCGGCACGTCGCGAGGATGACCACGTCCCGCCACGACGACTGCATACGCACCAACAGGTGGAACAGCTCGAGGGTGAGTTCGTCCGCCCACTGGATGTCGTCGAGGACGATGAACGTGCGCTGCTCGCGACCGAGCGCGCTGAGCGTCGCGACGAGCGCGCTCAACATCCGCGCGCGCTCCGCGTCGACCGACAGCGTGACGAGCTCCGGCAGGGCGTCGGTCTGCGGGAGGAGCGCGATCTGCGGCTCGACGCGCGCGAGGATGCGCGCGCGGCCGTCGAGGAGCTCGTGGAACGTGGCGTCACCGCGCTCGCGGACGAGGTCCGTGATGTGGACGAGGATCGACTTGAACGGGTGGAGCACCGAGCCGATCGCGTGCGGCTGGTCGTGCAGGATCGGCGAGCACTCACCCGTCAGCACGCGGACGCCGCCGCGCTTCGACATGCGCGCGGCCTCCATCGCGAGGCGTGTCTTCCCCACGCCGCTCTCGCCCTCGAGCACCACGATGCGTCCGTTCTCGGTCCCCGTCGCGACGAGCTCGATGACCTCGTGGGTCGCCTGCCCGCGCCCGGAGAACGAAGGGCGGAACAGGTAGGGCCGCGCGGTGGGGCCGACTTCGCGCGGACCCTCGGCGCCGAGGATCGCGAGGAGGCGCGCGACCTCGTCGGCGTGGCCGATACGATCGCGCGGGCGCTTCGCGAGGAGGCGCAAGAGCAGGTCGTCGAGATCTTCCGGCACGTCGCTGACGTGTTCGGACAAGCGCGGCGGAGGCTTCGCGAGGTGCGCGCGGTAGAGCTGCCCGCGGTCGCCCGAGAACGGCGGCCGCCCGGCGATCGCCTCGAACAGGATGCAGCCGAGCGCGTAGAGATCGGTGCGCGCGTCGACCGGCTTCCCCTCCCACTGCTCGGGCGCCATGTACTCGGCCGTCCCCATGAACAGATCGACGTCGAGGATCTCGCGGTGCAGGTCGCTCCCGAAGCGCGACATCAGACCGAAGTCGACCAACACCGGGTGCAGGTCGAAGCGCAGGAAGACGTTCTCGGGTTTGAGGTCGCAGTGAACGAGCCCTTCGCCGTGGACGTAGGCGAGCGGTGCGCAGAGCTTCCGGAAGATGCTGAGCACCGGCTTCCAGTGCTTGCGCGGGAGCGGTGACGTGGGCGCGATGAAGGCGTCGCGCTCCGGCGCGACCTCCGCCGAGCGCGTGGGCGCGCCGACCGGCGTCATCGATGACGGCGTGAACCGGTACTCGCGCAGCGACATCCCGTTCAACAGCTCCATCGCGTACCAAGGGAGGCCGTCGGTATCGACGCCTTCGTCGACGATGCGGACGATGCCCGGGTGCTGCACGCGCGCGAGCGCCTGGATCTCGCGTCGGATCGCGCCGAGGTGTCGGCCCGAGGGGACGAGCACCGTCTTCACCGCGGCGAGCGCGCCGGTGCGTTCGTGCGCCGCGCGATACACGACACCCATACCTCCGCGCCCGAGGCGCTCGAGGATCTGGTAGGGCCCGATGAAGTCGGGGATGCTCGAAGCGATCTCCGGCGACGCCACCACGGCTCAGTCTACCGCGCGTTCGAGTCCAACGATCAGGGGAGTGCCGTCGACGATCCGAACGAAGACATCGAGCGTCGCGTCGTGCTCGGGGGAGACCCGCGAGAGGGTCACCGTGAGGAAGGGGTCTTCGTCGAAGTCGGCGCCGTGGACGCCGCGCGCCTGCGTGATCGCTTCCGCGAGGTCGACCGAGGGCGCTCCGCCGCGCCCGTCCGCGACGAATGGGTCGTTCCAGTGCACCGACCACGCGTACTCGAACGGGCCGTTCGTCGTGAGGCCGCACGACACCTCGAGGTCCACGAGGTTGAGCGTGGTGCCGTCGACGCGAGGGTCGTCGAGCGGGAGCACGCGCGCGAACACCCACTCGAGGATCTTGAACTGCCGCTCCGACAGCACGCGCAACACCCACGCCGCGGCGCCGGGCTCCGCGTAGCCGGCCTCGTCGACGATCGCCGCGAGGTGCGACGGCGTGAAGCGCGCGATGATCGCCGCCGCCCAGTAGCGGTCGAGCCAGGTCGCTTCGTCGAACGCGGGGTTCGGGAGCTTCGGGCGCCACGCGTCCGGCTCGAAAACCTGCGACTCGAACACGCCGACCGAGCGATACGGCGCGCGGCGCAGCCCGAGCCACGGGCGGTACCAGATCCCGAACGCGGTGAACGACCGGACGATCTTCGGCCAGTCGAGGACGCCCTCGTAGCCCTCGCCGAGGTACTTCGGTCCGGTGCCGGTCGAGCCGAGCGCGTCGCCGAAGTCGAGGAGGTAGTGCTTCACGTGCCCCGCGCCGTCCTCTTCCGCGAGGAAGACGTCGAGCGTGTTCGACGCGCGCGCATCGACGTTGTTGACCCACGCCGAGAACAGCCCGAGGCCGCGCAGCGAGCGGCGCCGCTGGTGCGGGATGAGATCGTTCGGATCGTCGCGGCGCTGACCGCGGTAGTGGAACGGGCCGATCGCTCGGCCGGGGAGGATGCGCGAGTAGAGCGTACGGACCGTGCCGTCCGGGAACGGGTTCACGTGGGCGAGGAGATCGTCGAGGCGCTCTTGGTCGAGCGGGACGGTGCCGCCGTACTCCCCGCCGGTCGTCGCGTCCTGGACGAGCGCGAGCGACGCGATGTCGAGCGAGCCGACGTAGTTCTCGGGGACGTGGTACCCCGCCGCCCACAGGATCTTCGTCGCGATGATCTCGGCGCCACTCGCGAGCCCGGGGTACGCGGGCGGATCGAACTTCGCGAGGTAGCGGTGGCCGCGCTGATCGCGGAGGAGCAGACCGGGCGTCGCGCCCTCGATCTTCCCGCCGAGCACTTCGAGCTTTCGGTCGTCGGGGCCGTCGTGTTCGTTGGGGCCGCGGCGGATCTGTTCCGGCGTCATCACGCGCCGCCCGATTCGGTTCTCGAACCAGGTCGAGTCGATCACTTCGCCGAACGCGTTGACGTCGAGCGGAGGCGGCCCACCGCGGAGCACGTCGATGTAGTGACCGGGGTTGAGCGCGGTCGCGATCGGGCGCGCGGTGCTCTGATCGATCGCGTACCACGCGTCCGACGGATCGTTCGAAGCGGGGCGCGGGTGGGCCTTCGGCGGCGGCGTCCGCTGGAACCGGACGTCGTGCGGCGCCTGCTTCCACGCGGGCGCGCCGCACGCCGTCGCGAACAGCAACGCGAGGACAGCGCGCCGCATCAGAACACTTCTCCCACGCCGACGCTGAACCGGAAGCCCTCCGGTGAGTAGGCGATCTGGGCGCGGCCGAGGTTGATGAGGTTCTGCTCCGCGCGCAGCGCGAAGCCCACCGACCACGGGAGGCCGTCCGCGAAGCCGTCGGCGTCGTTCGACACCTGACCGACGTCACCGAACCAGACCGCCGAGAGGCCGATCGTGCTGTCCTCGTACTCGTAGAATCGGTAGCGCCACTCGGCGGTCGCCCACCACCCCATCCGGCCGAGGAACCGGTCCGACGGGTAGCCGCGGAGCGTGCTGCTGCCGCCGAGGCTCACCATCTGGTGGAGCGGGACGTTCGTGTCCTCGCCGACCGGGATCGTGCCCGCCGCGCCGACGCTCAGGTACAGCACGCGGTAGAGCGGCAGGAGCGGGAAGAACGTCGAGAAGCTCCCCTCGACGCGGACGCCGCCCGTCGATCCGCCGTTGAGGTCGTGGGTCACGGAGGACTCGAGCGTCGCCACTACGCCCTTGGTGGTCCGGCCCACGCTGTCGCGCGAGTCGTACGCACTCTCGATCGTAAACTCGGGATAGTCGAGCGTGCGACCGAAGCCGGGGGGCACCGCGACGACGTCGTTGCGCGCGAGCCCGGGCGCTCGATCTCCGCTGCCCACGCCGATGCGTCGCCGTCGGAACGCGACGCCGACCCCCGCCGAGTATTCGGGCACGCGCGCGGGGGCGATGAGTTGGAACGATGCGCTCGCGTCGACGCCGTCCACGCGTATCAGGCGCTCGTCCGTGTCCTTCGTCCCCGCGCCGAAGCCGTAGAAGCGCTGGTCGTGGTCCGCCGAGTACGAGCCGCTGAGCGAGAGCGCGCGACCGTTGAGCGAGGCGAGTCTCCGGCCGAAGCTCACCGAGATGCTGCGGTCGCGGTTCTCGCGCACCAACGCGACGGCGATCAGTCGGTCCGCGCTGCCGAGTGGCTCGTTGTAGATGACCGTCGCGCCCACGCCGATGCCGGAGGCGTTGAACGGCACGACGACCGGGATCACCGCGAGGGTCTTCGCGTCGTTCGTGAAGAGATCGAAGAGCCGGTCGATGATGTGGTAGCGCTCGAACAGGACGGCGACCGGCATCAGCGGGACGAACGCGCACGTCGTACTCGAGAGCCCGCCCGAGCGAGCGCCGTCGCGCGCGGTTCGCCCCCCCGCCCGCGAAGGTGTACTCGCCCTCTCGGCTCATCATCCGCGCGCGCTGCAGGAAATGGTCGAAGCGGTGCGGGAGCGGCTCGACGATC
>JAUHYN010000442.1 GCA_030426505.1 bacterium
GTCCATCTCGATCGAGGTGGACGGGCGAAAGCGCGTCCGCCCGACGAGGAGCTCGTACGGGCGGAACTCGGGGCGCTCGAACGATGCGCCGATCGCGATCAACACGACCCAGGGCGCGAGCAGGACGTAGAGGTGTGCGCGAGGGGTCATCGTCCTAGAACCTGAAGTAGATGAACGGCGAGATGCCGCGGCCGTAGGTGACGATCAAGCTCACGATGAACAGCACACCGAGCACCGGCGCGTAGCGCGGCCCGAGGCGCCCCGCGAATTGGTTGGTGTTGGGGAAGAGCCAGACGATCGCCGCGAAGGCGGGGAGGGCGAGCCACGTCTCGGTCGGGAGCGAAGCCGAGAGCGGACCGGCGCCGAACATCCGCCCCCACCACAGCTTCACCTGCGCGAGATCGTCGAGGCGGAACGGGACCCACGCGATGATCGTGAGGAGGTGGACGACGAAGACCCGCGGCACGGAGCGGTCGCTGTGACGCAGGCCGAGCGCGCGCTCGATCGCGAGGAAGGCGCCGTGTAGCCCGCCCCAGATCAAGAACGTCCAGCTCGCGCCGTGCCATAGCCCGCCGAGCAACATCACGATCATCAGGTTGGCGTAGGTGCGGAGCGTCCCGTAGCGGTTCCCGCCGAGCGGGACGTAGACGTTGTCGCGCAGCCAGGTGGAGAGCGTGATGTGCCAGCGATGCCAGAACTCGGAGAAGCTCGCCGCGCGGTACGGCGAGTCGAAGTTGACGGGGAGGTCGAAGCCGAGGACGCGGCCGAGGCCGAGCGCCATGTCCGTGTACCCCGAGAAGTCGAAGTAGATCTGGACGGAGTAGAGGAACATCGAGACCCACGCTTCCACGAGCGACGGATCCTCGGCGGCGAAGATCGGAGCGGCGAGGGCGGCGGCGGTGTCGGCGAGGAGGAGCTTCTTCGCGAGGCCGAGGATGAAGCGCTCGATCCCCTGCACGACCTTATCGACGGAGTGGGTGCGTTCGGTGAGCTCGGACTCCAGTTGTTCGAAGCGGACGATCGGGCCGGCGATGAGCTGCGGGAACATCGAGACGAACGCCGCGAAGTCGATGAACGAGCGCGCCGGCTTCACGCGACCTCGGTAGAGATCGATCGAGTAGCTCATGCTCTGGAACGTGAAGAACGAGATGCCGACCGGGAGGGCTGCGGCCAGCAGCGGGACGCCTTCGAAGCCCACGTCTCTCAGCGTGCGGGTGAAGAGCCCGACGTACTTGAAGTAGCCGAGCAGCCCCAGGTTCGTCGCGAGGGACACGGTGAGCCACAGCTTCTTCGCTGTGCCCTCGGTGCGCGCGATGCGGCCGCCCGCGACGTAGTCCACGACGATCGAGAAGAGGAGGATCGGGACGTAGTCGAAGCTCGATCCCGCGTAGAACGCGAGGCTCCCCACCAGGATCCAGGCGTTCCGTGCGCCCCGCGGGATCAGGAAGTAGACGGCGACGAAGAGCGGGAGGAAGACGAAGAGAAACGCGTAGTCGAAGAAGAGCACGAACCGGGCGGGAGGATAGCGACGATTCCCGGGGCCCGATAGTCGCGGCGCGCCTTCCTAGAACAACCCGTCCCAGAAGTCGCACCGCGCCGTTCGGATCCCGTCGACCGCCTCCACGGGATCCCCGAGGACCATCGTCCGGTCCGACGCCGCGTCATAGTCGGGCCACGCCGGCGCGACGCCGTCGTTCGGGTCGTCGCTCCGCGCGAAGCTCGACCAGTAGCGCCCGATCGTCTGCGCGAGCTCGGACTCCTGCGCGGTCGGGCGGTAGTTGCCGATGAAGAGGTTGTCGAAGACGAAGAACAGCTCGAGGCCGTGGTACGCGCCGCGGTCGCGCAGGCGCGGCGCGTTCTCGAGGTGCTGCGTGAAGAAGTACCGGTAGACCGGCTCCGTCTGGCCCGCGGCGAACGCGCGCGCGTCGCGGCGGGCGCCGCAGATGAACTTCGCGTCGGACGTCAGCGCCACGTACGCTTCGCGCGGCGTGTCGAAGTCCGCGGCGGGGTACTCTATCAAGACGCGGTTGCCGAGCGCGGCGCCGAACGTCGCGCGGACGAGGGACTCGTAGGCCGCGACGGTCGCGATGTCCGGGACCGACGTCGACGTCTCGTCGGAGTTCGCGCCGACGATCGCCGCCACGTGGTTGTGACGACCCGCCGCGATCTCCTCGTGCGGTTGCCCGAGCAACACGTCTCCGTCGGCGTACGGCTGCAGCTGCGACGACGCGCCCGCCACGTCGATCTGCGGCGGGTGCGCGAGCAACAGATCCTCCGCCGTCTTCGACATCAGGCAGTCGTAGACCTCGGCGACGTCGCAGCCGACGTCCGTGATCTGCGCGTCCGTCTCCTCGCGCACCTGCGCTTCGGTCGGGACCACGCAGCCCCCGCTCTCCATGATCAACCCGCGGAACAGGCCCGCCGCGCGGGGTGACGCCGCGAGCACGCACACGTTCCGCGCGCCGGCCGACTCGCCGAAGATCGTGACGCGCTCCGGGTCGCCGCCGAACGCCGCGATGTTCGCGCGCACCCACTCGAGCGCCGCGATCTGATCGAGCGTCCCGAGGTTGCCGGCGGAAGGGAGGCTGTCGTGGACGAGCCACGCGAGCGGCCCGAGTCGGTACTGGATCGTCACCACCACCACGTCGCGATCCGCGGCGAGGCGAACGCCGTCGTAGACGAGGTCCGGACCCGCGCGCTGCACCGCGCTGCCCTGCGCGTTGCCGCCGCCGTGGATGAACACCAACACCGGCTTCGGGTCGGCGCGGTCGGGCGTCCACACGTTGAGGAACAAGCAGTCCTCGTCGCCGACCACCGCGCCGCCCTCTTCGATCTGCGGACACTTCGGCGCGAACGTGTCGGCCGTGACCAACGACGGCTCGCACGCCGGGGCTTCGGGCGCGGCCCACCTCAGCGCGCCGGTCGGCGGGGCGGCGAAGCGGATCCCCGCGTAGAGGGTCGCGCCGCCCACGTCCTCGCCGAGGAATGCACCCGATGCGGTGTGGACCGCCTCGGGGTCGGTCACGCCGTCGGTGCAGGTGGCGGCCCCCGCGTCCCGCGCGGTCCCCCCGTCGCGAAAGCCCCCGTCTCGACGCGTCCCCGCGTCGTGGACCGGGCTCGAGCCGGCGTCGACGCGCTCCGGGGTCTCGGTGCCGGAACACGCCGCGAGGACCAACGCCTCGGACATGGCAAGTGTGTTTGACGGGCGGTCCGGGCTCGGTGACAGTCCCGTCGCTCATGAAGCCCAAGCTGTTCACGGTCCAGGTCACGCCGGTGCTGCCCAAGCCCCTCGAGCCCCTCGAGGACCTCGCCTACAACCTCTACTGGGACTGGACGCCCGAGATCGCCGAGCTCTTCGCGCGCGTCGACCCGCACCTGTGGAAGGAGACCGGCCACAACCCGGTCGCGCTGTTGGGACAAGTGGACCAGAAGCGCCTCGAAGCCCTCTCCTCGGACATCGGCTTCCTCGCGCACCTCGGTCGCGCCACGGAGATGCTCCAGCGCTACCTCAACGAGCCGCGCTGGTTCCAGCTCGAGCACCTCGATCACCAGTCGATGCGCATCGGCTACTTCTCGGCCGAGTTCGGTCTCGCGAGCTGCCTGCCGATCTATTCAGGCGGGCTCGGCATCCTCGCCGGCGATCACCTGAAGAGCGCGTCGGATCTCGGCGTCCCGCTGGTGGGCGTCGGGCTCCTCTACCAGGAGGGCTACTTCCGCCAGTACCTCAACTCCGACGGCTGGCAGATGGAGTCGTACCCGCCGAACGACTTCTACAACATGCCGATGAAGCTCGCGCGCAAGGAGGACGGCAGCGTCGTCCGCGTCGCGGTCGAGTTCCCGGGGCGTCACGTCCACGCGCAGGTCTGGCGCATCGACGTCGGCCGCGTGCCGCTGTACCTCCTCGACACCAACGTCCCGGAGAACAACGACGTCGATCGCGCGATCACGCGCGCGCTCTACAGCGGCGGCGTCGAGCTCCGCATCCAGCAGCTCATGATGCTCGGCATCGGCGGCTACCGCGCGCTGGTGGAGATGGGCCTCGAGCCGACGGTCTGCCACATGAACGAGGGGCACGCCGGCTTCCTCGGCGTCGAGCGCGCGCGACACATGATGGGTGCGCGCCACATCAACTACGAGCTCGCGCGCGACCTCTGTGAGGACGGCAACCTCTTCACCACGCACACGCCGGTCCCGGCCGGCTTCGACGTCTTCTCGCGTGAGCTCGTCGAGCGCCACATGAGCGCGTACATCCAGTCGGTCGGCATGTCCGTGCAGGACTTCATGGCGCTCGGACGCCGCGATCGCCACAACGACTCCGAGCCGCTCAACATGGCGGTCGTCGCGATTCGTCACGCCACGCTCCGCAACGGCGTGAGCAAGTTGCACGGCGACGTCAGCCGCGCGCTCGTCCAGAACGGCGGCGCGTGGGAGGGCTGGCCGACCGAGGAGGTGCCGATCGACCACGTCACCAACGGCATCCACACGCGCACGTGGATCGCGCCCGAGATGGCGATGCTCCTCGACCGCTACCTCGGCCCGCACTGGCGGCGCGAGCCGGCGAACCCGAAGATCTGGGAGGCCGTGGAGCGCATCCCGGCGGAGGAGCTGTGGCGGACCCACGTCGCGCTCCGTCACCGCTTGGTGTCGTTCGTGCGCGAGCACCTCGCGTGGCAGGGGAGCCGCCGCGCGGCGCCGGAGCGCGAGCTCGAGGAGGCGCGGCACGCGCTGGACCCCGAGGCGCTCACGATCGGGTTCGCGCGTCGCTTCGCGACGTACAAACGCGCCACGCTCCTGTTCTCGGATCTCGATCGGCTGCGGAAGATCATCACGAACGTCGAGCGGCCCGTGCAGTTCATCTTCTCCGGTAAGGCGCACCCCGCCGATCACCCGGCGAAGGAGTTCATCAAGCTGATCGCGTCGAAGCTGAAGGACCCGACGTTCGGCGGCGCGATCGTGTTCCTCGAGGACTACGAGATCAGTGTCGCCGCGCCGATGATCAGCGGCGTCGACGTCTGGTTGAACACGCCGCAGCGCCCGAAGGAGGCGAGCGGAACGAGCGGCATGAAGCTCGTCCCGAACGGCGGCCTCAACCTCTCGATCCTCGACGGCTGGTGGGCCGAGGGCTACGACCCCGAGCTCGGCTGGGCGATCGGCGCGGGCGAAAACTACGACGGCACCACGGACGCCGTCGAAGCGAACGCGCTGTACGACCTCCTCGAGACGCAGGTCGTCCCGCTCTACTACGACCGCGATCAGCGCGGCGTGCCGCAGCGGTGGGCGAAGATGATGAAGGCGTCGATGCGCAAGCTCGCGGCGCGCTTCTCGAGTGACCGGATGGTGATGGAGTACGCCACGCGCTTCTACATCCCGACGGCGAGCCGCTTCCTGTCGAACCTCGAGCGCGACCCAGCGGCCTCCGAGCAGATCGTCCACTGGAAGGGGCGGGTCCGCGGCGAGTGGAAACACGTCGCGGTCGTCGAGGTGGAGGCCCCGCAGGACGCGCACGCGCGGCTCGGTGAGTCGTTCGTGGTCTCCGCGAAGGTGCGGCTCGGCGGCCTCTCGCCGGACGACGTCGACGTGCAGCTGTACCACGGCCGGCTCGACGCCCGGGACGAGCTCCGCGACTGCGAGAGCCTGTCGATGCAGCACGTGGAGTCTTCCGACGGCGTCCACGCCTACCGCACGGACGCGCGCTTCAAGGCGAGTGGGCGGTATGGGTACACCGTGCGGATCGTCCCGCGGCGCGAGGACGTGCTCATCCCGAACGAGCTGACCGTGATTCGCTGGGCGTGACAGCCGCGACCCGGGGACCTTATCCTCGGGTCGCACCCGCGAATGCTACTCGCCCTATCGATCCTCGTCGTCCTCGTCACCTCGTTCTTCTGTTCGCTGTCCGAAGCGTCGCTGTTGTCCGTGAGCCGCGCGCGGATCTTGTCGATGTCCGACAAGAGCGCGGCGGCCCGCCTGATCGCGCGCATGAAGGAGACCGTGGACCGCCCCATCGCGGCGATCCTGATCCTCAACACCATCGCCAACACCGGCGGCGCGGCGCTCGCCGGGCGGGAGTACGATCGCCTCTTCCACGGCGCGCACATGGGCGCCTTCACGCTGCTGCTGACGTGCGCGGTCCTGGTGTTCTCGGAGCTGCTCCCGAAGACGATCGGCGTCCGCAAGGCGCTCCCGGCGTCACTCCTCCTCGCGCGCCCGCTCGCGTTCCTCGTGGTGTTGATGCGCCCGTTCGTCTGGATGTTCGAGCGGTTCGTGCGGCTCTTCGGCGGTGGGGAGGGGCCACGGCACCAGTTCTCGCTCGACGACCTCCGTGCGGTGGCGCGGCTCGCGGTGTCGTCGCAGTCGCTCGGGCGCGGTGAGCAGATGATCATCGACGCCGCAGCGCGCCTCCCGCGGATCCGGGTCGGGCAGATCATGATCCACCGGGAAGACATCGTCTTCCTCTCGCTCGCGATCGACGACGAGGAGAACCTCATCCGCGCGCGCCGCTCGATGCACTCGCGGCTGCTCCTCTGCCACAACGACCTCGCCGACGTCGTGGGCTACGTGAACGTGAAGGCGCTCCTGTGGCGCTTGGTGCAGGAACCGGAGGACCGCGAGGAGGAAGGCTTGAAGCGCCTGCTCGGCGAGTCCGTGCGCGAGCCGCTGCGCGTGGACCCCGAGCTCGAGGTGAGCGTGCTGCTCCAACACTTCTCGACCGAGCACGAACACCTCGCGCTCGTGGAGGCGGACGGGGAGGTGATCGGCATGGTCACCCTCGAGGACGTCATCGAGGAGCTGATCGGCGAGATCGACGACGAGTACGACAAGTCGCCGCGCTCGATGGAGCGGTTGAGCCCCGGCCTGTGGCGCTTCGGGGGCGGCACGCTGTGGACCGACGTCGCGGCGGCGCTGAAGCTACCCGCCGAGGACTACCTCCCGGAGGACATCGACCTCGACGGGCGCTACGATC
>JAUHYN010000443.1 GCA_030426505.1 bacterium
CCGGCGACTTCGCCCATCCCGCCCGACAGGCTCTCGACCGCGGCGAAGTGATCGATCTGGGGCTGCGAAGACATGTACGTGAGCCACAGCGCGCCCGCGCTGACGCCGATGCCGTACACGCCGTAGCGATCGACGTTGAACTGCTCGGAGACGCACGCGAGCATGTCTTCGAAGAACAGCAATTCACTCGCGGCGTTGCTGACTTCGACGAACGGCCAGTCGAACAGGTACGCCTTGTCACCGTCGGGCTTCAGCTTCTTGTCCGGTACGACCGCGATGAAACCCATCTGCTCGGTCGCGGTGTCGAGCTCGCCGTCGCGCACGAAAGAGTTGCTCGAAGCGTTGAGCCAGTGCCACGCGAACACGACAGGGTACGCGCGCGACGGGTCGTAGTTCATCGGGACGAGCAGGCGGAACGAGCGCTCGTCGCTGCCGGTGACGAAGCCGGTGTTGACGGAGGACTGGGATGTCGGGCCCGCGACCAAGTTCGGGCACGCGCCGCCCGAGTAGGTCGGGAACGGCGGTGGCTCGCCCATCGTCGGCGGGCGCGTGCCGCCGTCGCGCAAAGGACCCGCGTCGTGCGGTTCGACGCCCGCGTCGACGAAGCCGGCGTCCGGCGCTTCGATCTCTTCTTCGCCCGCGTCGCGTGTGACGGAGCCCGCATCGCGCAGCGGCGGCTCGACCTCCATTCCAGCGTCTCGCGCGGGTTCCTCGATCCGCTGCAACGGATCGGGTGTGCAGGCCACGACGACGATCGCGAAGATCGCCGAGAAATTGCGCACCATCGATCGTGAGGTTCGGGATCGACCGAACGCGTGTCAATCCGAGCACTTGAACGTCATCTGTCGTCTGGAACGCGAGTCGGGTCGCACTTCTACTTTCGGAAGACGCGCCGAAGGGGGAACCGGAGGCGACATTGACGTGAGGTCGGGTTTCGCAGACCAACGAGTGGTGCGTTGTTGGGTGGGATGGGTCGCGATGGTCGCTGCTGTGGGCCCGGCGACGGCGTGGGGGCAAGCGGCGTCCAGTACGGTCGCGACATCGACCGTCGTCGCCAACGATCTGGACGACGAGTCCGGGGAAGACGAGTACATCCCGTTCATCAAGGGTGACCTCGCCTACGTCGGGACGCGCGAGCTGGTGTCGCGCTACGACCACGTGGGCGTGCGCGCGGGCCCGCGGATCATCGCGGAGGAGATCTTCCTCGGCGTGGCGCCGGGCATCGCGCTGTACCCGAAGCCGTGGGCGTTCTCGTTCCACGTCCCGCTGAACCTCCTCGCGCTCGAGGCCGGGACGAATGAGTTCGGCGGTCTGAAGATCCGACGCGAGGACTGGGACGAGCTGTCCGACTTCGCGAAGGTCATCCGCTTCATCACGTACGGGCGCAAGGAGGCGCCGCTGTACTTCACGATCACTTCGCTGCGCCCGTACACGTTGGGCCACGGCGGCGTCGTGCAGAAGTATCAGCCGTCGATCGACCTCGACCGCACGATCACTGGCGCCGTCTTCGAGGCGTACAACCGGTGGGGCGGGTTCCAGCTCCAACTCAACGACGTCACGTTCTCGAACCGGCTCGTCGGCGCGCTCGCATTCGTGAAGCCGCTCGGGTTCCTCGACAACGAGATCCTCTCGTCGCTGTCGTTCGGCGTGGAGTACGCCGCCGACTTCGCGGCGCCGCGGTGCGTGCAGATCTCGGAGGAGAACCGGAGCTGCGTGCAGGGCTCGGGGCACGCGGCCGGCTTCGATCCGCTCACCGGTCAGAGCCGCGACAACACTTTCATCCGCACCGACCCGGACTTGCGGCGGCCGTTCGTCGAAGAGACGACCGTCCAGGCGCTCGGTGCGTCCGCGGAGATCAAGGTCGTGAAGACGGACGGCTCGGACATCAAGCTGTACTCGACCTTCCACAACTTCATCGACGCCGGTCACGGCTTCGCGGGCGGCGCGCTCGGGCGGTTCAACCTCCGCAGCGATCTCACGACCCACGCGTTCCGCATCCGCGCCGAGGGGCGGACGTTCTCATCGCGTTACCAGCCGGCGTACTTCGACACGCTCTACGAGATCACGAAGTACCAGACGATCCGCAGCCCGAACCCGCGCTACCAGATCGGCCCGACCAAGTATCAGAAGATCTTCGGCGACCCGGAGAACGGCTTCGTCCCCGAGGACAACGGTCGTGAGTACGGCTACAACCTCGAGTTCTCCTGGGCGTGGTTCGAAGCCAACCGGAGCGGCAAGCAGATCGCGGTCGCCATCGGTCTCCAGGAGTCGACGCGCAGTGACGACACCAACTTCTATGCGCACGCCGAGGTCCCGTTCATCAAGTACGTGCAGCTCTTCGCGACGTTCCTGAGGACGAACGGCGTCGACATCACGAGCATCTGGTCCGACAACGTCGAGAACCTCGTGTTGCTCGGCGGCGCCCGCGTGCAGCTTCTCCCGTTCTTGTTCATCAACGGGACGTACTCACGCATCTATCGAATCGTCCGCGGCGGCGGTCGTGAGTTCCACCTCGGGAACGAGAACATCGTCGATGACGACGGCAACGTCTCGCCGTTCTTCACCAACGATCGGATCTTCGAGTCGGTCGACACGCTGTTCGTCGACGTGGAGCTCGGATGGGAGTTCAAGGACTGATGCGACACCTGGAGTACAGCGTGTTCCTCGCGTGCCTCGCGGTCGCCTGCACCGAGGTCGAGACCGTCTCGATCGGCACCCAGGCCGAAGGCGAGACGTGCCGACAGATCGCCGACTGCATGGCCGGGCTCTCCTGCGACGACGGCGTCTGCGTGATGATCCCGCTCGCCGACGTCGTCGGTCGCGCCGGTGACCCCTGCACGACCTCGACCGAGTGCATGACCGGACTGTGCTGCGGCAATCAGAGCGTGTGCCGCGCCCCGCACGGTCGCGGCGTCTGCGGCGCCACCGTCGGCGAGCCGTGCGGCCTCAGCGCGGACTGCGACGTCGGCCTCGTGTGTGACGGCACCGGGACCTGCGCCGAACCCGACCCGAACGCCGAAGGCCAAGCCGGCCTCGGTGAGGCGTGCGGCGAGATCCGCGACTGCGTCCGCCCGCTGATCTGCAGCGCGCAGAACACGTGCGAGTCCCCGCCGTTCTTCGCCGGCGTCTCGTGCGTGCGCTCCGAAGAAGACCTCGCGGCGTTCCGCGGCTACTTCGAAGTGCCGCGCGCCGGCGCGGTGCTCGACGAGTTCTACCGCCAGCCCTTCCCCAGCGACGTGCGCCTGCGAGACGGCCGCCTCGATCTCTCGGGCCACCCGTCGCCCGGCGACATCAGCGGCATCGACTTCGACAACCTCTACTTGCGCGCGCTCGAAGAGGACCGCAACGGGTGGGGCCTCACGCAGCCGGTGTTCATCCGGTTCTCGGATCCGCTGGAGGCCTCCACCGTCACCGCGACCGCCACGCCCCAGAGCGTGGAGCTGGTCGCGCTCGACGACGGAACGTCGGTCCCGATCCAGACGCTGTACAACGCCGACGCCGGGCAGTTCATCTGCCACAGCGCGCTCGCCGTCGCACCGATCGACGGTATCGCGCTCGACCCCAACCGCACCTACGCGGTGATCGTCCGCAAGACCGTCCGCAACATCCGCGGCAAGGAGCCCATCCACGACGCCGACTTCGCGGTCATGCTCGAAGACGCCACGCCGAGCGACCCCGACCTCGCCGCCGCGCACGCCGCCTACGCGCCGCTGCGCGGATACATCGACTCGGGCGCCATCGCCGCCGACGACATCGCGATCGCCGCGGTGTTCACGACCGGCGACCCGTCCACGGTCGGCTTCGCGGTCCAGCGCGCGGTCGCGGCCGCGCCCGCCCCCTCCGTCTCGAACGCCGTGCGGTGCCTCCCCACCGTGACCTCGCCGTGCGCCGAAGGCGGCATCCGCGACTGCCCCGGGGCGCCCGCCGCCTCGTACGAAGAGATCCACGCGATGGTCTCCAACCCCGTCCTCCAACGCGGCGTCCGCCCGTACGTGAATCCGCAGAACGATCCCTTCGACGGCGCGTTCGAGTTCGACGGCAACGGCGACATCGTGATCCAGGGCAGCGAAGACGTGTGCATCGGGATCACCGTCCCGACCTCGCCGATGCCCGCCAACGGCTACCCGGTCGTGGTCTACGGGCACGGCACCGGCGGCGACTTCACGAGCGGCCTGCAGGAGGTCGCCGAGCGCCTCGCCAGCCGCGGCATCGCGGTCATCACCTTCGACGGCTCACAACACGGCCCGCGCCAAGGCGTCCCGTTCGAAGCGCGCCTCGACGCCGGCCGCGCGTTCTTCAACGCCGCCAACCCGCGCGCCGCGCGCGACAACGTCCTGCAGGGCGGAGGCGACGTCCACAACCTCGTCCGCCTCGCGCGCACGGTCGACCTCGCATCGCTCGGCGTCGCCGGACTCACCGGCCGCTTCGATCCCGCGCGCGTCATGTACTACGGCCACTCGCAGGGCACCGTGGTCGGCGCGCCGTTCCTCGCCGCGGAGCCGAACGTTCACGCCGCGGTGTTCACCGGCGCGGGCGCGGAAATCGGGCTCACGCTGGTCAACAAGCGGCGCCCGAACGACATCGCGGCGCTGACCCGCGCGCTGTTCGGTGACCAGACCGTCTCACGGATGCACCCGATGATCGGGTTGATGTCGCTGTTCTTCGGCCCCTCGGACGCGACGCCCTACGCGGCGAACATCGCGATCGATCCGCCCGCCGAGCGCGGGCCGGTGGACTTCCTCCACGTGTACGGCCTCGAGGACGGCTTCACGCCGGAGGTCACGCAGGCCGCGCTGATCCGCGCCGGCATGTACCCGATCGTCGGAGAGGCGCTGCGCCCCGTGCCCGGCGTGCCCACCGTGCCGTCGGCCATCGGCAACGTCGGCGGCGCGACGGTCGGTTCGCTTCAATATAGGCCCTCGGTGACGATGGGTACGCTCGACTACGACGGCCACTTCGTCGGCACGCGCAACCCGGACGCGGTCAACGCGATCCTGAGGTTCCTGACCAGCGCGGCGATGGGTGGCCCGGGGAGGATCGAACCGTGAAGAAGCTCGCGTACGTCCCGCTCCTCTGCCTGACCACCGCGTGCGGCGCCGGAGTCCCGATCCAGCTGCGCCTCGACGAGTTCGTCATCGACCTCACGCTCGACGACGCGATCGACGGTGTCTCCACGCAGCTCCTCCCGCCCGGCTCGCCCGGGCTGCCCGAGGTCTGGCCGGAGGGCTTCCCGGACGTCTGTTACGACGCGTTGATCGCGACGAACCCGGAGGACGGCGGACAGATCGATCTCACGCCGGACCCGGCGGTGGATCCGGATCAGGCCGAGCTGTTCCAGCCGATCAACGACGGCCTCATCAGCCGCATCGAGATCGACCGCCTCGTGGTCCGCGTCGAGGCCAACACGCTCAACGTCGCGCTCCCCCCGATCGAAGTGCAGGCGGCCGACGACGTGGACGCCCGCACCGACGACCGCCGCGCCTGGCGCACGGTCGGCACCGTCGGCGGTAAGGCGCTCGCCCCGTCGTGCGCGCAGCGCGAGGCCGGCGCCGAACCGGTCGCCGCGGTCGGCCCCGGAGAGGTCGCGGACCTCGAGTTCGAGTGGGCGCGCGGCGGCGAGAGCTTCCTCAACGCTCAGCTCGCCGACGAGCGCTGCCTCGAGAACCAGATGGTGGACGGCGGACCGGCCGATCCCCTGAAGTGCAAAGAGATGGCGCTCCGCGTCAGGACTCGCCTGTCGCTCGACACCGCCGACCAGAAGCAGAAGCCGCGCGGCGACGTGTCGCTGAGACTGATCTTGGTCGCGACCTTCTTCGTCGACCCCGTCTGAAGCCCGAGGACACGTTCGTCGGATCGCGCGTTCGGCCCGGTGCTGCTAGCGTCGGCGTCGCCCCGTGAACATCGCCCTGCTCACCTCGCTCACCCTCGTCATGAACAACAACCCGTGCCGCACGGGAGACGTCGCGCCCGAGGAACTCGACCGACGCATCGCGACCTCCGAATCGATCATCGACGCCCACGACGGGGACCTCGAGCTGTGGTTCGCGAGCATCTTCGGCGTCCACGCCGCGGTGATGTTGGGCGCACTCGTGATCGCGAACGCTTCAGACGACGACGGCGTGAAGAACGAGATGTACACCGCGGCCGTCGGTTCGGCGCTCGGCATCATCACGCTCACCACCGGCCGCCCGCCGCTGATCGACGCGGACGGACACCTCGCGGGCATCGAAGAGAAGAAGGAGCGCCTCGCGGTCCTCGAGATGTTGCTCGAGAAGAGCGCGCGCAAGATCAACTTCACGCAGTCCTGGATCTCGCACGGGGCTTCGTTCCTCTACAGCCTCGGCGCGTCGCTCGTGTTGTGGTTCGCGCTCGACAGGAAGCGCGCGGCGATCACGCAGTTCATCGGCGGGCAGATCATCGGGCAGGGTCGCATCCTCGTGCAGCCGACCGGCGCCGCGGACGGCTGGGACGACTACCGGAGCGAATACCTCGAGGGCTGCGGCGAGCCCGTGAAGCGGGAGGCCGAGACGAGCGGGCTCGCGATCGAACCCTCCGGGTTCGGCGTGACGCTGCGCTGGTGATCACTCTTCGGCGATCGACGTCGACATCGCGATGCTCGCCGAGAAGCGCGACACCAGCGCCGTGTTGCGGCCCCACACCGTGCGGCCGTAGCCGAGGTTGAGCTCGACGCCCGGCGCCAAGCGAATGATCACGCCGCCGTCGACCTCGACGCGATCGCGGAACAGGCGCAGCTCGCGCAGTTGGAGGTTCTCGAGGCCCGCGTACTGATTCGCGGGGAGCGTCGGGTCGATCGCCGCCACGCTCACGCCGATCACCCGACCGTCCTCCACTGAATAGACTCCGCCGACGCCCGCGTACACGAGGAGCCCGGGCGCGATCACCTGGCCGACCTTGAGCGCGCCGACGAGCTGGTCCGCCGCTCCGCTCACGCG
>JAUHYN010000444.1 GCA_030426505.1 bacterium
CCCTCGTGAGCTTCGCGCGCTCGTACGTCCCGCCCGAGCGCGTCCGATCCGCTCTCGCGGGTCGAGGGGTCGTGGCCGGAACGGTGGCCGCCGCTACCTTCGGCATCGTCACGCCCTTCTGCTCATGCTCGGCCGTGCCGCTCTTCATCGGCTTCCTTCAGGCCGGCATCACGGTGGTCGTGACCCTCGCGTTCCTCATCAGCTCACCGCTCGTGAACGAGGTGGCGCTGGTCCTGCTGTGGGGCCTGTTCGGTCCCCAGGTCGCGATCCTCTACATGATCGCCGGACTGGCGATCGCAGCGCTGGCCGCGGCTATCGTACGGGGCGACATCGCGCCGAAGCCGAAGCAGATCCCGTGCCGCACGGCGCGCGATTCGAATCGTCGTGGCGAGGTGTTGCTTGTTCGGGACACCGTGCGGATTCGTCCGGGCGATGTTCGGCGACGCCGGACGAATCGCGCCGGGCGCGCGCGACGCGTCCGCGCGGATCGGCTATGAACGCGGGCGTGATCGAGCTGAGCCTGCACGAGATCGGGAAGCTCCTGAGGACGCGGGCGATCACCGCCGAGGCCCTCGCCGAGGAGGCGATCGCGAACCACGACCCGTCGCTCGGCGCCTACCGCGCGCGCGACGACGACCGCCTCCGCGAGCAGGCGCGCGCCGCCGACGCCGCGCTGAAGGTGGGTCGCGACTACGGGCCGCCGGTCTCCGTGAAAGATCTGTACGGCGTCCCCGGCTTCGACACCTGCGCGGGGACGCGCGCGCCGCTGCCGGATCGGTGGTCGCGCCCGGGGCCCGTCGTGCAGGCGTGCCTCGATCGGTTCGCGGTGATCACCGGCAAGACGCACACGGTCGAGCTCGCGTTCTCGGGCATCGGGATCAACAACCACTGGGGCACCCCGAAGAACCCGTGGGACCGCGCGCGGCACCGCATCCCCGGCGGATCGAGCAGCGGCGCGGGCGTGTCGCTGTGTGAAGGCAGCGCGCTGGTCGCGCTCGGCACGGACACGGCCGGTTCCGTGCGCGTGCCGGCGAGTATGACCGGCAACGTCGGCGTGAAGACGACGAAGGGGCGCTGGTCGACGGACGGCATCGTGCCGCTCAGCACCTCGCTCGACACGCCGGGGATCCTCACGCGAACCGTCGAGGACGCGGTCGTCGCGTTCGAGGCGATCGACGGCTCGCGGGTCCCGGACGCGCCCGCGCTCGATCGCCTGACGTTCGGCGTGCTCGGGGCGCCGTTCTTCGACGAATGCGATCCGGGCATCGCGGAGGCGGTCGAGTCCGCGATCGGCGGGCTCGGCGCGTGTCGCGCGAAGGTGATCCCGGTGGAGCTACCGGAGGCCGAGGCCGCGCGCGCGTGGTTCCGCGCGGGGGGCCTCGCGGCGACGGAGCTGTACGCGTTCCTGGTCGACGCGCTCCCGGATCGGATCGAGTCGTTGGATCCGGTCGTGCGGGATCGCGTGACCGGCGTGGCGGCGCAGCCGGCGCACGAGTACGTCGCGCGCGTGACCGAAATGCAGCGGCTCGCCGACGCGGCGGACGCGCGCTTCGACGGGTTCGACGCGTGGCTCGCCCCGACCTGCGCGGGGACGCCGGCCGAGGTGTCTGCGCTCGACGACCTCGAGGCCTACCGCCGCGCGAACATGCTCGCGCTGAGGAACACCTCGATCGTGAACTGCCTCGGGCAGTGCGCCGTGACGGTCCCGATCGCGTTGGACGCGGCCGGCATGCCGGTGGGGCTTCAGATCATCGGGCGTCGCGGGGACGACGTCCGCCTCCTCGCGATCGCGCGCAGCGTGGAGCGCGCGCTCGGGACGGCGGCGGTGCGCCTCGGTCCGGTCCCCTCGGCCTGAAGCCCGTCGGCGTCCGACGGGCGCCGAACGACGGATACGAAAAACGGTTGAGGTCGAAACCCTTTCAGGGTACGGACGGCGTCGCGTCACGATGCTGCCGATGAAGATCGTTTCTGGGGGACAGACCGGGGTCGACCGCGCCGCGCTGGATGTGGGGATGGCGCTCGGTCTGGAGGTCGGCGGGTGGTGCCCACGCGGGCGCTGGGCGGAGGACGGCCCAATCCCTCCGCAATACCCGCTGACCGAGACGCGCTCGCAGAACGTCCACTGCCGAACGCAGCGGAACGTCGAGACCAGCACCGCGACGCTCGTGGTCACGCGGGGCGCCCCCATGGGGGGCACCCGCCTGACCGTCGAGCACGCCGAGAGCATCCGCAGGCCCCTGTTGGTGGTCGATCTCGCCTGCTCGCCAGACCCGGTGGAGGACATCGTGAGTTGGCTCCACCGCGTGCGGCCCGGGGTGCTCAACGTCGCAGGCCCGCGCGAGAGCGGGGCGCCGGGGATCGGCGCGCAGACCGCGAAGCTCCTCGCGCAGGTCCTGCAGCGCGTCCCGGACCTCTCGATCCAGTGACGGCGCTTTTTTCCCGATTTCGACGCAACACCTGAGGCGGGGCGCCGATAACGCGTCGACCCGGGATGTCTTTGCCCAACGTCCATGGGGCCGGTGTCAGCACCGGTCAGCCCAACCGCGTCGATTTCAACGGCGCGGAGCACCTCGATCGGCTCGTCCCCGGTCGACGGCTGGAGATCGGCGAAAACGCCGTCGACCCGTCGCGGCAGCACACCACCAGCGCCGACGAGCTCCGCCGGCGCGAGGCGCTCCTCACGCAGCAGGGCGCCCTCCGCGAGCGGCGCGGCGACGACTGGGCCGCGTTCTCCGGCCAGCGCCGCGGCGGAGGCTCCGCCAACCTCGGCGCCGTTCAGATCGACACGCCGCAGGCGCCCAACGCCGAGCCGGCGCCGATGACCTTCACGCCCGAGCAGCTGAAGAACGGCGCGTGGGCCGACGTCGCCGCGAGCTTCGAGGAGCAGCAGCGCCCGGTGCAGGGCCGCCTCGGCGGCGACGACGGCGTGTCGCTCCCGCCGATCGCCGTGAATCCCACGCCGACGGATCCGACCGGCCGCGCGAAGAACGGCCGCCGCGCGTTCGTCGTCGGCTGAGTCTCTCGAGCGCTCGACCCGCGTTCGGTCGAACCGCACCCAACGAACGACCCGACGTCCCGATGCGTCTGCACTGTTCGTCGAGGCGAGGCTGCGCGGCGGTTCGGCACCGACGCTTCGCGGCGCGCCGATAACGGCGGCATGGTCTCGCGCGTTCAACGTCACGCCCCGCCTCTCCCTGAGCCGTCGGGCTCCGAGCCGCCGATGACGACCACCGAACGGGTCGCCTACGGCGCGACCGGCGCGCTGTTCACGAGTACGACGCTGTACTTGGTCCACCACGGCGTCGACCGCGCGATCGCCGCGAACGTGATCGGCGATCCGCACCTACCGCTGAACGGGTACGGGATCGCGCTCGGGCTGTTCGTAGGCGCCGCGATGGGCGTGGTCACCGGCGGCGAGATGATCCGGGCCGCGCTGTTCCCGCCGCGGCAGGACGGCGCCCCGCTCGAGTGACGCGCGGCTACTCGGCCTTCACTTCGAACGCCGCCTTGCGCGGGCGGTCGCACCCGTCGTCGGTGCAGACCTGGTAGGCGAGCTTCCCGCGGATGGTCCCGGGCGGCGCCTCGGCGCTCACCGGACCGACGATCTGCGCCGCGCCCTCGACGATGACGCTCTTGCCGATCGGGAGGTTCTTCTCGGTGCCCTTCGGGTACGCGACGTCGCCGAGCTTCCAGGGATCGTCGACGGACAGCTCGAGCGGGCGGCCGGTCGTCTCGCCGACCGTGTAGGCGTGGAATCCGGGCGCGACCTTCACGTCGACCACCAACGCCGATTTCGCCGCGTCGAAGCGGACCTCGTGCTCGAACGCCGCGGCCCAGTCGACGGCCTCCGCGGGCGGGGGCGCCGCGGCGCGCTCCGTCTTGGCGGGGCAACCGGCGAGGAAGAGGACAAAAATCGGGAAGATACGGCGCATTCGAGCGAAAAACTGGTGGATTTGGACGCGCGGGGCAACCCGCCGGGGCGGCTGACGTGAAAACACGGTGGCCCGACCCCGTCTCACTTCTGTATGGGAACCGCCATGAAGCGACCGTTGTTCGCCCTCTCGTTCGTCGCCGCCGTCGCCCTCGCCGGGTGCCTCGGCGCCGGACTCAAACAGTTCAACGCCGGAGAGGACGCCTACAAGCGCGGTGACCTCGAAGCCGCCGACAAAGCGTACACCGAGGCGCTCGCCGCCGACCCGGGCAACGCCAAGTACAAGGTCGCGCAGGAGAAGGTCCGCGTCGAGCTCGCGAAGAAACACGAGGCCGACGCCGTCGCGAAGGAGAAGGCCGGCGCGTGGACCGAGGCGAGCGCGGCCTGGCAGAAGGCGACCGAGCTCGCCCCCGCCAACTCCGACTACGCGGTACGCGGCTCCCTCTCGGGCGCGAAGGCGCGGAACCTCGGGCCGAACGAGTGGTACGAAGCCGTCCTCACCGTTCAGACCGCGCACCCGAACAACGACATCGCGAACCGCACCCTCGCCGGCGCGCGGGCCGCGGCCTACAAACACCACCTCGATCTCGCCGAGGGCTTCCTGGCCTCGGGCGAGGGCGGCCGCGCGTTTCAGCACTACACCCGCGCCAAGGAGATCGACCCGTCGACCCCGAACATGCGCGCCGACGCGTTCGTCCGCGCGGAGGCGCTGTCGATCGCGGAGCAGGCCGAGGAGAAGATGCGCGCGGGCGACGCGATCGGGTCCTACGAGCTGTACCAGTCGGCGTACGCGAAGATGCCGCTCCCCGAGATCAAGGCGCAGATGGATCAGGTGAAGCGGCGCGCTTCGTCGATCCTGTCGAAGCTCGATGCGGCGCGCCGCGAAGTGGATCGCGGTCGCTTCGAGCGCGCGCTCAACCTCTACGATCGCGTCACGCGCGAGGGTGCGGTCCCCGCGAGTATCAACGAAGAGATCGCGAAGGTCCGCAACGAGCTCCTCAAGGAGAAGGCGAACGCCGCCAAGAAGCTCGCGGATCGCAACAATCTCCCGCGCGCGCACCGCGCGCTCCTCGCGGCGATCGACGTCGCTGGCCTCGAGCAGGTCAGCGCCGACGTCCTGCGCGCCGCGCTCGATCTCGTGAAGGACGGCGACCCGGGCAAGGGCCGTGAAGCGATCGACAACGCGAAGCTCCCGGAGGGCTCGCCTTTGTACGAGGCCGCGCAGGCCTACGCGATCGCGGGCGCGCGTCAGACGCTGAAGCAAGCCGAGCGCTACGAGAAGCGCGATCCGGCGCGCGCGCTCCGGATGATCTCCGAGATCTCCGCGTTCGAGGACGAATTGCCCGGCATCCCGGATCTGCGTCGCAAGCTCCGCGCGGGATCGTTCCAGGACCTGATCGACGACGCGCTCGCCGCGGCGAAGAAGAAGAACGATCGCGAGGCGGCGTCGCTGCTGCTCGCCGCGCTCAACGCGAGCGCCGCGCCCGACTCGATGCGCACGCCTTCGACCGAGGCCGCGAATCAACTCAAGGCGGGGAACTACGCGGCGGCCGAGACCGCGTTCACGCAGGCGCTCGCGGCGGCGCCCCGTTCGCGCCTCGCGCAGCGCGGGATCGACATCGCGCGGCTGCGTCGCAAAGACGCGGAGAAGGAGGCGGCGGAGACGCTGATCAGCGGCAAGGGCAACGAGCCGCGCGCGGTGGAGATCCTCGCGGCGGGCCTCGAGCTCGAGCCCGCGAACTCGAACGCGCGGGCCGCGGTCGACGGGCTCGTGAAGCGCCTCGAGCGCTCGGCGTCGTTGACGGACGCGGAGGTCGCGGACCTCGTCGCGTACGCGAACAAGATCTCCGGGCTCAGCGCGGCGGCGGCCTCGAAGGTGGACGGCGGCGCGTCCTCGCTCCGCGAGGGCGATCTGCAGGGCGCCGAGTCGGCGTTCGGCGAGGCGCTCGAAGCGGCGCCTTCCGCGCGCCTCGCGGAGGTGAGCCGGAAGGTCACGAAGGACCGCATGCTCAACGCGCTCACCAACGACGCGCAGGCGGCGGTGAAGGGCGACGAGTCGAGCGCGGAGTCGCTCGCGGAGCTGTTGAAGCGCGACCCGAACAACGCGAAGGCGAAGGCGGCGCTCAGCGCGCTGATCGATACCGCGAAGGATCACGCAAAGAACAGCAACGACAAGGAGGCCGCGCGCTTCCTCACGCTCGCGACGATCGCTACGGCGCCGGCGCCCGGCGTGCGCGCCGCGCTCGACGAGGCGAACGCCGCGCTCGGCGACGGGAAGATGGCGGACGCCGAGTCGAAGTACTCGGACGCCCTCGACCTCGAGCCCACGCAGCCGGTCGCGCGCGCGGGCTTCGACATCGCGAAGGCGGCGCGGGTGGCGATGCTGTCCGGCGCGATCGCGCAGGCGAAGGAGGGCGGCAACCTCGACGCCGCGCGCGAGGCGCTCGAGCGCACGCTGAAGATGGATCCGAACAGCGCGGAGGCGCGCAAGGCGTTCACGGAGCTGTTGTCGGAGGCCGAGCGCCAGGGGAGCGCGGGGAACGACGCGCAGGCGGCGGCGCTGCTTTCGGCGGCGAACGTCGTGTCGAAGCCGGAGACGGTGAAGAACGAGATCGGCGCCGCGAACGACCTGCTCGGCAAGAAGGACTACGACGGCGCGGTCGCCGCTTACGAGAAGGTGATGGGGAAGGGCGACTCGAAGGTCGCGTCGACGGGGCTCGCGATCGCGAAGTCGCGGCGGTCCTCGACGCTGGTCGAGGCGACGGCTGGCCTGCGCAACGGCTCCGATGAGGAGCGCGGCGCGAAGGCGACGGCGAAGCTGCGGAAGCTCGATCCGGCGAACCCGGAGGTGAAGGCCGTGGTGGACGCCGCGCTCGCGCGCGCCGAGGCGACGGCCGCGAAGGGCGACGACGCGGCGGCGGCGAAGACGCTGTCGGCGGTCGCGGTCGCGCTCGGTGAGGAGAAGCAGACGGACTCCGCGATCTCGCTGCTCGCGTCCGGTAAGTACGGCGAG
>JAUHYN010000445.1 GCA_030426505.1 bacterium
GACGTGCTCGCCGGAGCGTCCGAGGACCCGAAGGCCGCGGCGGCGCTCGACCGTGTCCGGCCGCTTCAGCCCGACTCGGTCCCCGCCGTGGCGCGCGAGTGGAAGGACCACATCGGCCAGACGGCAGCGTTCGGACTCGGTGCGTACGCGCTGGTCGCAGCGGCGGAGTCGTCGAAGCGAGACGAGATCCAACAGATGGTCGACTGGGCGCTCGAGGACACGCACCTCGTCGGTCCGGAGGCGCCCGAAGGCAGCGTGCTCTACGTGTACATGAGCCGGAGCGCGACCTCCGTCGACTTCGGTTGGAAGTGGGAGCAGACGGTTCAGCTCGTGGTCGCGCGGGACGGGACGTCGATGCGATCGGCGCGCGCGACGCCTTGGTGGATGTACACCAGTCCGCCGGACGCCCCGCCCGTCGGCATGGTCCCCACGTACGAGGTTCACGCGCAGGCCCCCGGCGACAAGCCGCAGTGGCTGCTGAAGTACTACGACACCGCGCTCCTCCTTCGCTCCGCGACGTACGAGTTGTCGGATGCGATTCGCGCGCGGGGGCCGGCCCACGCGGGCGAGCCCGAGCACGACGCGGAACACGACGTCGCTCAGGCGCCCTGACCGGCTGCGGCCTCGGTGTTCAGTCGACCGCACACCGCCAAGTGTCGGGCGACGCAGGAGATTCGTAGCGAAGGGGCGACGCGGCGCCTCGCCCGACGCGCGCGCGTGCGCAGCGCGCATGACACGCGTCGCGCCCCGCGCGCCCGCTCGCGCTTGGCATCCGCGTTGCTCTAGAGCCGCGGCATGAAAGCAATCACCGGCTCTTCCCTCCTCTGCTCGCTCCTCCTCGCCACCGCCTGCGGCACCTCCGGCCCGCGCGACGGCCAGTCCGTCAACGGCCGAGGCCAGGCCGCGGAGGCGGCGTACGGCCTCGTCGACACCAAGCAGGGCATCGAGAGCGACGGCACGACCGGGCGCGGATTGATCCCCGCCGAGCTCCTCGAGGGCGAAGGCATCAACGGCACGAACCGCTTCGAGGTCGAAGGCCAAGCGGGCCGCGCGATCGTCGAAGTCACCGCGTCGGTGCAGGGCGACGGCGTCCGCCACACGTACGAGGTCACATTCGAAGAGTTCAGCTGGGACGGCGTCGACTACTACGACGGCAACGTCCGCTACGAGGGTTCGGTCACGACGGACGGCGCGGGCGCGACGATCCGCGAGCACGTCGTCGGGCGCTGCTCGACGTGGGGCCGCTACGCGACCGAGCTCGACCTCGACGTCACGATCGAAGTCATCGCGGGCGCCAGCGGCGTCGAGCTCCGCGTCGACGGGCGCATCGAAGCGGACGGCCAGCGCTTCGACTACGACGGCTCCGTCGTGGTGATCGGATCGGACGGCCGCATCAGCGTCGACGGTCAGGTGGAGATCGGCGACGGCACCGGGAACGGCGACGGCACCGGCAACGGCGACGGCACCGGCGACGGCGACGGCACGGGCAACGGCGACGGCAACGGCACGCTCGCCGGCTGCGCCGGGTCCTACTCCGGGACGTACGCGGGCGACGCGGTCGGCACCGTCGAGGCCGAGCTCGCGGCCGCGACGTTCCGCCTCACGTTCATCTCCGACCTCGCGGGCTCGCCGATCACGTACACGTTCGACGTGGACGAGGACGGCGACATGGACGGCTCGAGCTACGACCTCTCCGTCGACGCGACGCTGGACTTCGCGACCTGCCGCGTGAGCGGCACCTGGCGCAACCTCGCCGGCAGCACCGGCACTTGGCGCGCGGCGCACGAGTAGCGCCCTGGGCCACGCGACGGGTGATCTCGCCCGTCGCGCCCTCTAACATCCGGCGCGATGTCCCGGCCGAGCCTCTTAGACCTCAAGCGCCGCTACGTCGACGACGCCCGCCCCCTCCCCGCGCGGATCGCGCGTGAGCTCGAAGCCGATCCGCGCCGGGGCGCGCGCGCGATCCTCGACGCCGTCGCCCGCCGCAAGAAGGCCAACCGCGCCGAAGGCCAACGGCTCCGACGCATGCTCCGCTACGAGCGCGCGCTGTGGGACGCCGGCCACGCGCACGTCGCGGGCGTGGACGAAGCCGGCATGAGCCCGCTCGCCGGGCCGGTCGTCGCGGCGGCCGTCATCCTCGAGCCCGGCACGCGCATCACCCAGTGCGACGACAGCAAGAAGCTCGACGCCGCCACCCGCGAGCGCCTCGCCGACGAGATCAAGGGCGTCGCGATCGCGTGGGGCGTCGGCCGCGCCGACCCGCACGAGATCGACACCATCAACATCTATCACGCGGGCCTCCTCGCGATGCGCCGCGCGGTCGAAGCGCTCGGCGGGGAGCACCTCCTCGTCGACGCGCCCAAGGTGCCCGAAGTGACCGCGCCGCAGACGTCGATCATCGGCGGCGACGGCAAGAGCCTCTCGATCGCGGCCGCGTCGATCCTCGCGAAGACGACGCGCGACGCGATCATGGACGCGCTCGACGCCGCGCACCCCGAGTACGGCTTCGCGCGCCACAAGGGCTACGGCGTCCCGGAGCATCAGCGCGCACTCGTGCAGTACGGCGCCCTCCCCGCGCACCGCCGCTCGTTCGCCGCGGTGAAGAAGGTCGTCGCCGGCTGAGTTCTCCTCGCCCGCCGCCGCGGGCCGTTGACCGGTCTCCGCAAACTGATCACATGTTCAGTCATGGATCGGCAAGCGAAGCTCGAGGTCCTCGGGCAGAAGAACGACCACGAGCTCGACGGGCCCCCGACGCCGGGGCGGCGCGCGGTGACGAGCCGCTTCGGGATCTTCGAGGCGAAGACGCCGAACGCGAAGTTGCCGGTGATGCGCACGATGATGACGTCGGCGTGCGCGCAGCGGTGTCGCTACTGCACGTTCGGGCTCGACGTCGACTTCAAGCGCGCGACTTGGAAGACCGACGAGCTCGCGAGGACGATGTCGGAGCTCTCCGACGCGGATCTCGCGCGCGGCCTCTTCCTCACGTCGGGGCTCGCCGGCAACTCGGTGCGGATGATGGATCGCATGCTCGACGCGGTCCGCGTCCTCCGCTCGAAGTACGCGTTCCGCGGGTACGTCCACCTCAAGATCCTCCCGGGCGCGGAGGACGCGCAGATCGAGGAGGCGATCCGCCTCGCGGATCGGGTGTCGCTCAACCTCGAAGCGCCGACCGAAGACGCCCTCACGAAGATCGCGCCCGGCAAGTCACTCGGCGGTGATCTCGCGCTCCGCCTGAAGGCGATCCAAGCGCTCCGTCAACGCGGCGTGCGCCCGCGCTCCGGGCTCGTCACGCAGTTCGTCGTCGGCCCCGGCGGCGAGACGGATCGCACGCTCCTCACCGCGGTCGATCGCCTCTACCGAGCGTACGACGTGAAGCGCGCGTACTACTCCGCGTTCACGCCGGTCCTCGGCACGCCGATGGAGAACGACGCGCCCGAAGCGCCGACCCGCGAGCTCCGCCTCTACCAGGCCGACTGGCTGCTCCGCTTCTACGGCTTCGCGCTCGACGAGCTCCCGATGACCCCCGAGGGCGGCCTCGTCCGCGAGCAGGATCCGAAGACCGCGTGGGCGGTCGCGCACCCCGAGCTGTGGCCCGTGGAGATCAACCGCGCCGACCGCGAGCTCCTCCTGCGCATCCCGGGGCTCGGCCCGACCAGCGTCGACAAGATCGTGAAGACGCGCCGCCTCACCACGCTCCGCAGCCCCGAGGATCTGCGGCGCCTCCGCATCGCGCCCAAGCGCGTGCGCAACTTCGTCCTCTTCGACGGCCGCCACTACCCCGGCCCGCAGAGCTGGATGATGCCGCCGCCCATTCAGCTCGAGCTGTTCGATCGCATCCGCGGCTTCGGGCGCCTCCCCGAGGATCGCCGCCGTATCGACCCGGCCTCCGGCGGGACCTACGTGTGATCGCGATTGCACCCTCCGACGACCACGGCGTGTCGATATAGGCTCAGGCACCGATGCGAACCTCGCTCGCCCTCGCGCTGGTCTGCGTCGCCGCTCCGGCGTACGCGGACGATGTCGTCGCCGTCTTCGATCTCGAAGCACGCGGCGTGAAGATCGACGCGAAGACCCGCGGCTCCCTCACCGACTACGCCGCGACGTTGCTCGCCACCGACCCGCGCTACGCGATCGTCCCGCCCGACGAGATCCGCGGCGCGCTCCGACGCGAAAAGGCCGCCTCCTACCGCGAGTGCTACGACGCCTCCTGCCAGATCGAGATCGGCAAAGAGATCGCCGCGAACCTCACGCTCTCCACCACGCTGTCGCGCATCGGTCGGACCTGCGTGGTGTCGATGCGGCTGTACGATCTGCGGACGTCCGCGAGCGTCGCCGCCGCCACCACGCGCGGCGCGTGCAGCGACGACGCGTACGTCTACGCGATCGAGAAGTGCGTCGCCGAGCTCACCGGGCGCGACCCGCCGCCGACCCTCGTCGCGCGCACGATCACCTTCCCGGCGGCGGCGCCCGTACGTCGCGCCCCGGAGCCCGCGCGCGTCGAGCCGCGCACCCTCGACCGCGCCCCGCTCGCGTCCGAGCGGCTCCTCGAACGCGACGGCCGGTGGTCGAAGCGCGACCGGCTCGCGGCCAAGCTCCTCCGCCGCGTCGCGTACGACAAGCGCGACCCCGGTACGCTGTTCAGGCTCGGCGTCCTCTACACGCAGAGCACATCGAAGTACGACGACGCGATCGAAGCGTTCGAGACGATCCTCCGCGAGGCGCCGCGCGACGAGGCCGCGTCGCGCGCTCGCCTCGAGCTCGCGCGACTGTTCGTGATGCGCGGCGACGAACGACGCGCCCGCGACGCCCTCGAGTCGCTCGACCCCGAAGACCCGAAGACCGCTCTCCTCCTCGGCGAGCTCGACCACGCCGCCGAGCGGTGGTCGCGGGCGGAGGCCCACTACCGCGTCGCGCGCCGAGGCGACGATCGCGTGGCGACGTCGGCGCGCTATCGCCTCGCGTGGCTCGCGTTCCGCGCGCGCCGCGATCCGGCGGCGCTCGCGTGGCTCGAAGAGGTCGCGTCGGGACCAAACGCCGCGCTCGCGTCGACGGCGCGCGCCGACCGCGTCTACTTCTGCGGGATGACCGACTGCTGAGCCGCGCTCAGGCGATGCCGGGGAGCGGGCCGCGGCACATGTCGCCCCAGCCGAAGCACGTAGCGGGGTTGCCGAAGAGGTTGAGCAGCGACGTGTAGAGATCGCCGGTCGAGCGGCCGGGGAACTTCAGGTAGCGGCCCGTCTGGAGGCGCCCGCCGAGGCCGCCGGCCAAGACGATCGGGAGGTTCTCGGTGTTGTGCGCGTCGCCCTCGCCGAAGTCGCTGACCCACAGCACCAGGCTGTTCTCGAGGAGCGACGCCGAACCGTCGGTGACGGTCGCCATGCGCTCGAGCAGGCGCGCGAACATCCGCGTGTACCAGGTCATCGCGGCGACCATCGCGTCGCGCCCGCCGATGTTGCGGGCCTCGTGAATCATCGTGTGCCAGTTCGACCACTGCCCCGGGATGTTCACGCCGAGCCACGGGAAGCGCGGGCCTTCGCCGTTGGTGAACTGCAGCGTGACGACGCGCGTGAGATCGCAGGACAGCGCCATCACCGCTTCCTCGATCAAGATCTCCGCGGAGACGTCGTCGTAGTTGGAGTCGTTCGGGTTGTAGCCGGGCTGCAGCGCGACGACCGGCGCGGAGCACATCTGCCCGCCGCTGAAGATGCGTTGCTCGAGCTCGCGCACCTTGGTGGTGTGCGCTTCGAGGCGGATGCGATCCTCGCGACCCATCCGCGAGGAGAGCCCTTCGTAGCTCTTCCGCACGACGTCGAGGACGCTCGCGCGCTTCTTCCGGATCATCGCGATCGGCGTGGTGTCGTCGCCGACCACCTCCGAGAAGAGGCGATCGAACAGCACGCGCGGATCCGCCGTACCGATCACCGGGTCGTTGCGGCCGGCGGAGAAGATCTGGAACTGCCCGATCTCCGTGCCGCCGATCATGAAGTCGACCGTCTTGAAGCGACGCCCCACGCTGATGTCGTTCGCGATGACCTGCTCGATCGACGGCCCCGCCGCCAGACCGTTGTCCGACTGCTGACTCGCGGGGAGCAGCCGCCCGTCCGCGGAGAGGCTCTCGTGGAACGGCATGCACGTGAGCAACGAGCGCGCGGCAGAGTTGTGGCCGTCCGAAAGCTGGTTGAGCGGAGCGACCCGGTTCGAGAGGCCCTCGATGATGTTGAGCTGATCGCGGTACGGCTCCAGCGGAGCGAGGATGTCGTGCAGGATGAAGTCGCGCTCACCGCCCTGCGGGCGCCACGCGTCCATGACCATCCCCATCGGGTGCTGGAACACGACGAGGCGCTGTGGCGGGCCCGCCTGCGCATACGCACGGCCCGACGTGTACTCGAGGAACGGCAGCGTCAGCGCGGCGCCGCCCATCGATTTCAGCAGAGTCCGTCGAGAGATACCGCGCGCCACGATTGCGTAGACGACGCTAGAGCGAACCCGAGAGGCCTGACAAGAGGTCGACGTCCCTACCTGGGATCGAGTCGCACCTCGCCCTACGCGTCCTGCGCGGCGAGCCAGGCGGCGAGCGGCGCGAAGACCCGCGCGTGCGAGGTCCGCCCCACGAACAGATCGGTGTGTGCGTACCAGGTCGCGTCGTCGCCGACCTCGAGGAGCTCGGCGCGTCCGTTCGTGACCTCGGACACGGAGGCGGCGGCCGAGGGCGGCACGATGCCGTCGCGGTTGGCGTAGATCGAGAGCATCGGGAGGCGCGCGCGGCGGACACCTTCGGTGACGTCGACGCCGTCGACTTCGAGGTGACCGCGCTGGACCCACCGCGCGATCTGCTCGTTCAGTCGACCGATCGGATCTTCGACGGTCTCCACGAGGCGATCGATCTCCGACAGATCGACGTGCTCGGTGTTCATGTAGACCGACAACAGTCGGGGGAACCGGAG
>JAUHYN010000446.1 GCA_030426505.1 bacterium
CGGTCGGCCGCGACTTGATGTCGTACGAGGTCTCGACCCAGCGCGGCGCCTCGCCTTCGAGATAGGGCTCCGTCGTGCGACGGACCAGCGTGTCCTGCATGTACTCGCGGTCGCGGACGATCGCCTTGTTCCCGAGCCCGCGTCGGCGCTCGCGTACCACGCGGCCTTGCACGTCGGTCCACGTCTCGGTCCAGTCCCACTCCGGCGCGCCCTGGTGGTCGCGCAGGTTCCAGGTCTGCGTGACGAGGCCGAGGAAGCCGTGCTCGATCGGGCTCGTGTAGACGTAGCGGCGGAACACACCCGAGCCGCCGTTGCCGTCCGGGCCGGAGATCTCGATGGGGCGCCCGAAGCCGTCGAGCTCGATGGTCACCGTGTTCCCGTTGGCGTCCTTGCGTTCGACCTCGAGCGCGAAGCGCGGGTCCACGTGCTTGTCCACGGAGTGGCCGAGCGGGTCGGTGATCTTCGAGAGGTGGCCGAAGGTGTCGTACTCGAACTTCGTCGTGCCGAGCGGAGTCTTCAGCTCTTCGACGAGCCCGCGCTTGTCGTACTGCTTCTCCTGACCGAGCCACTGCTGGTGCGTCGCGTCCCACGCGCCCTCGAAGAGGACGTCCATCACCACGGGGAGGTCGTACGTGACCTTGCGGTGGCTGACCGGCGTGTTCGGGTTGCCTTCGTGGACCTTGACCTCCGACGGGTAGCCGATGCGCCACTTCGCGGCGTCGTTGTGGAACACCGTGTCGGTCACGAGGAGCGCCGCGGGGTTCGCGGCGTCCGGCGTGTCCGTCATCTGCGTCGGGTTGCCGAAGATGTCGTAGGTGAACGTCCGCACCGCGTCGATGCACGCGTTCGACGAGCTCCCGAGGATGTACTCACACCGGTTCTGCGTCTCGAGCGCCACGTTGTGGAGGTTCGGGAGGTTGTACGAGGGGTGCTGCACGTCCACGTACGTGAAGTCGATCTGCGCGAGCCCGACCCCGTTCCGTTCGAGGCGCTGCGCCGAAGCGAAGCCCGCGAACGGGTGGTCCTGGCGGTAGTCCGTGAGGAGGTTCGTGCCGTCGGACCGCCCGACCTCTACGCCCGCGAACCCGAGGAAGCCGTGCCCGCCGAGGTGCGAGCGCGCGCCCGAGTACGCGTACCAGCTCCCGGAGAGCTCGTCCTTCGCGTCGTTCTTCTCGGTGCGACGCACGACGAACAGCGGCATGGTGACTTCACGCTCCGGGTAGGTGGCGCCACTCCCCGGCGTGTACACGTTGGCGTCGGTGAGCGGGCGGTAGTGGACTTCGTGGCGCCCGTAGAGGCCGTCGGTGAAGCGCGTCGCGAGGCCCGCCTTGAAGACCTTCGTCCAGTAGTAGAACGACGGGTCACCGCTGAGTTGGTTGGTGCGCATGAAGATGCCCGTCATGCCCTCCACGCCGTTGTCGATGGCGAGGTACTCGACCTGCGGGTCCTTCGGGATGGTCTCCTGCCAGGCGTAGCCGTTGCCGTCGCTCAGGTAGATCTGGATGTCCGCGGTCTCGAACATCGGATCCCAGCGGCGGTTGAAGCCGACGACGAGATCCGAGCGGCCGTCGTCCGTGATCTTCGCGGTGTTCAAGCGGTTGCGCCAGTCGATCCCACCGACCGTGTAGCCCCAGTCGCGGAAGTAGAACGAGTTCGGCGCGAGCGTGATCTGCACCTGGAACGTCTGGTTGAACCGCGGCGTGAGCGTGCGCCCGTTGCCGAAGAAGATGAGCAAGTTCTCCTGCAGGTCCTGCTGCGCCTGGCTGGGCGGGACCGAGACGTCGGCGCGCGCCGAGCCCGTGACGAGGACGTCGCTCCGGCCGTCGCCGTTCACGTCGGTTCCGATGACTTCGTAGAAGGGGTGCGGCCAGACGTCCTGCCACTGCGCCGACAGCGCGCCCGACTGCGACGCGACGAGGAGCGTCACGCGCGAGTGTCCGCCGGTCTGCGGATCGCCGACGATCGATGAGTGGAACGGGAAGCGCGCGAGGAAGTCGACGCGTCCGTCGCCGTCGAAGTCGCCCGGAGTGAACTGCGGCGCGTAGTACTTCCTGTCGCGCGGCATCACCGGGAAGGCGGGCGGCGCCGGGACGGAGTCCAGCGTGCCGGAGTGGACCAGCGTGAACGCGGTGGGCGTCGTGAGGAACACGCGGTAGTCGAAGAGCCCGGCGAAGTCGTCGTCGGGCTGCGTCTCGGGGTTCTTGGTCGCGAGGATGTCGGCGCGCGCGTCGCCGTCCACGTCGCCGATGTAGAGGCGGTCGATGAGCGACAGCTCGGTGCCGACGCGCGCGGGCGTGGACGAGAGGCCGCCCTGCGGCGAGCCGAGGAACAGCTCGTAGCCCGTGGCGCCGTCGATCAACGGGTGCTTGAGCCAGATGAGGTCGGTGCATCCGTCGGCGTCGAAGTCGCCCGCGTAGAAGCGCGCGCCCCAGTCGACCGCGTTGCCGAGCACGTCTTCGTAGGCGGTGACGTCGGTGAAGAACGGGGTGACGACGCGGAGGTTCTGGCCCTGCGGCGAGGTCAGGAGCTGGTGGTCGGCGACCGGGTACACGAAGTCTTGGCGGCCGTCGCAGTTGAAGTCACCGGAGACGCCTTCCGCGTAGAACGACGGCGAGCGCATGGTGACTTGCGGTTCGAGCGCCGCGTGGAACTCGTAGAACGCGAACATCGAGGACGCTGCAGGGTCGATGTCGGACCACTCGACGATCGTGGGCGGGTAGCAGACCGCGCCGTTGCACTCCTTCACTTGGTCGACGAAGAGCTGGTCGCGCAGGCCGATCGGGCCCGTCTGGAACTCGTAGTGTTTGACCTCCTTGAAGTCGGTGTTGTCGCGGACGTAGGTGCGGATGTGCTCGAGCGCCTTGTCGCGGACGATGCGCACGCCGCCGACGTAGCGGTTGTGGCGCTCGGCGTGCGTCGTGTACTCGAACTCGACGACGCGGTCGTACGCGGCGCCGAACTCGTCGTTGCCGCCGTACTCGATGCGCGAAGGTGCGCAGTAGGTCGTGCCGATGTCGTTGTAGAAGATGCGCATCACGTTGCCGTGGACGTCGGTGAGCTTCGTGAGCGGCCAGTCGAGGCGCGGGATGTTGTTCCCATCGACCGTCTCGACCAGCGCGTTGCAGTTCGACATCTCCTCGATCCCGCCGAACTCGGCCTCCGTGCCGTTCTTCAGCTCCGCTTTGAACGTGCAGGGGCCCGCGAGCGTCGCGGCGGCGCCGGTGTTCTGGCTCCACGGCTGCCCCTCCTCCGAGGAGCTCGCCGGCAGATTGACCGTGGCGCGGCAGGAGCCGAGGCTCTCGAAGCGGCTCCACGTCTGCATCTCGGTGAAGTACTTCGTGCCGGGCTCACCGTAGTCGCCCGAGACGGCGAGCAGCCTCAGGCCGCCGGTGCAGAAGCGGTCGTCGGCGTCGAGGCGCACCGCGCCGACCGCGCCGTCGTGCGCCATCGTGCGCGCGCAGCGCTCGACCTTCGGCAGGCCCGCGAGCGTGAAGCCGACGCCGAGGACGCTATCACCCGACTGGCTGTTGTACGTGGCCGCGAGCTGCGGCTCGATGCCGCCGACGCCGGGCGGGACCTCGATCGGGATCGCGTAGGTGGCGGCGCCGGTGGCGTTGACGTCGAACGTCGCTTCGACGCGACCCACGGCGTAGCGCGGATCCGCGACCGGCTCTCCGCCGACGGGCCCCGAGGGCGGGGGCGGATCCGGAGGTGGCGGCGGTGGTGCCCTCGGGTCGGTCCCGGGAGGAGGCGTCCGCGCGGAGTCTTGCTTCGACTGGAACGCCTCTTCGCTCGAGCACCCGGCGAAGAGCAGGGCGAGGGCGATGAGGCTGGCGGTGGTTCTTCGGTTCATGACCTGCCAGTAGGCAGGTCACGCGCGCGTCCTTTTCGTGATGTCCGATTTCGTGCGGAGCTCAGCGGCCGAGGAAGTTGCGCGCGAGCTCGCGGATCTTGTGCTGCCAGTTGTAGACGACCTGGATCTTCACGCCCATCAACTGCGCGACTTCGGCGGGCGGTCTTCCGTCCGTGAACGCGTGGCGGAAGACGAGTTGTCCGCGCGTGGGGAGCGCTTGCTCGAGGTGCGCACCGAGGCGCGCGGTGAGATCGCGCGCGACGGTTCGCTCTTCCGGCGTGGGCGTAGGCGCGATCGCCGCCTCCAGGGCCTCGGAGCCGAGCGCGCGCAGGTGACCGCCGCGCTTTTTCGCGGCGGCGCGCGTGCGCAGGCGACGGATCTCGCTCTCTGCGACGAGCCCCACGTAGCCCTCCAACGAGAGCCCGCGCTCCGGATCCCACGCCCTCAAGCGGTGACCGTCCTTCGCGACGAGGACGAGCCAGACCTCTTGCACCATGTCGTCGACGTTCGCGGGGATCGCGCCGCGACGATCCCGCGCGAATGCGCGTCGCGCGCGACCGCGCACGATCGGGAGGAGGCGCGCGACCAGCTCGTCGCCGGCTGCGCTGTCTCCGTCCAGTGCGCGTCGCACGAGGAGCCGGTCGCGCTCCACGAGTTCGGCGACCTCTGGCGTAAGCGTCGTCATCACGTGGCTCGTTTCAGTGGAAGTCGATCACGGAGTAGTCGGTCACGGTCTTCTTGCCGGGTTCGGTCACGTCGACGACGAGCGAGCCCTTGAGCTGCGAGGGATCACTGAAGTCGATCGCGCTCCCCCACAGCGAGACGTGGAGGTCGAGGCGGTTTCCGAGCACCCAGTCGTCCTCGTTGGGATCGTCGGGCAGCGGGAAGAACTCCTCCGTCGGCGTGCCGTTGCTCTGCGACGGCCCCTTCACGATCAGGTACGGGTTCGCGAGCGTGGTCTTGTCCGGTCCGTCCGCGGTGATCTCGAACTTGAGGTGAAGGAACTGGCCGTCGACCACTGCGGGGCAGTCCGGGCAGGTCGGGATGATCGGCTGCGGTCCGATCGAGCCCAGCACCGAACGCCCCGGGTTGGTCTCGTAGGGGCACGCGGCGCCGCACGTGCTCGTGGGCTGCCAGCTCCCGTTGGTGACGGTCGCGTCGTGGCACACCAACGCGTTGTCGTCGTAGCCCTTGTCCCAGGCGATGGGGCCCGACCGCGAGGGCGTCGCACACGTCGAGGAGAAGCCGCACGCGGCGAGCTCGGATGCACACATGGCGAGCGTGTTCGCGGGGATCGGCTCCGTCCCGGGGACCAAGGCGGCGCAGGCGAGAAGCGCGGGGCACGTCCGCACCGCGTCTGCGAGGCGGTCCACGGCGAGCATCCGCACCGGGACACCGCTCGTGGTGTTCCGGCACAGGGGGCGGCCCGAGAGGTAGATAACGCGCGCGAGTGTCAGGCGGTCGAGCGGGTTCGCTCCCGTGGCGGCACGGAGAAACTGAGCGTGCGCGGCGGCGCCGGCGACCAACGCGGCGCTGACGGAGCTCCCGGTGAACGCGCGGGGCAGTGACTCGAGGTACGCGTCGGTCGGGCCGTAGGAGCACTGCGGGACGACGGGCATCGGCGACGCGAGCGGGTGTGCCGCGTACACGTGCTGGCCGGGCGCGACGAGCGGGGTCTCGGCGCCCGGGATCTCGACGCCGGTCGGACGGAAGAACTCGTCGACTGCGCCGACCGCCAGCGCGACGTGCGCTTCGGGGATCGTGTTGGCGTGACACGTCGATGCGCGGCTCCACTCGCCGGGGTAGAACATCTCCGGACCGGACGGCGTGGGGCTGCACGTGGTGTGGAACGCGTCGGGGGGCGGCGCGGGGTACGTGCCGGCGGGGACGCGCAGTGGGCGGTTGCCCGAGGCCGCGCTCACGAAGACGGCGCGGTCGCCGTTGCGATCCATCTGCGCGGCGATGTCGAGCATGTAGCGGACGACTTCGCCCGCGGCGTTCTCGTAGGTGGTGCAGGACATCGCCGAGCCGGTGATCGCGGCGGGGCGCGCGAGCTCGGGTGCGAAGCCGAGGCTCATGTCGATCACGAGGGGGCGCGACGGGTTGCCGCTGTGCGGTCCGAACAGCGCCTGGTCGAGCGCTACGCCGATGTCGGCCATCGTGCCCGACCCGCCTTCGTCCAGCGCGGCGAAGTCGTAGAGCTTGAAGTGTTCGTCGGCCCCGCGCGCGATCAGCGGCATCGCGGCGCCGTGCGTGTGGAAGGTGGCGCGGCCGGGGTGCAAGTCGACTTGCGCGGCGACGCCGAGGCTCGAGTGGAGCGCCGACATCACGCCCGCGTCGATGACGGCGAAGTCGACGAGCTCGTTGCTCGGGGACGGCGGCGCGATGGGGGTCGCGGTTCGACCGATGTCGGTGAGGTGCCACGTGAGCATCTCGGTCGTGGGGACGGCTTGGGCGCTCGCGATCGTCGCGTCGCACTCGCGGCCCACGTAGAACTCGTCGTCCGGGAGCATCATGTTCTGGGACTCGACCGACGCGCGGATCTTCGCGACGGCGTCGCACTGCCAGTCGGGGAGCACGGACAGCGGGTCGCCCGCCGTGTCGGCGAAGCGCACGCGGAGGAAGCGCAGGTGTCCGTCGGCGCGAGACGGCGGCCACGAGCGCTGCGGGAGGACCGACTCGATCGACGCGTTGACCCAGCCGTGGCAGTTCGGTTGGCCGGGCGGGCAGAACCACGCGGACGCCGTGTTCGAGATGTAGTTCTCGAGCTCGGCCTTCACGCCGGGGACGAACGTGAGGTCCGGCCAAACGTTGGTTCGCTTCACGGGGATCTCGACGAAGAAGCTGTCGGCGCGGCACGGGCGCGCCCGCGTCGTCACGCGCGAGGGGCGTCGAGACCCGAAGGCGTCGCTCGCCTGTTCGGCCGTGGGTTCGGCGGGCGGCGGGGAGCACGCCCACAGCGCGGCGAGTGTCGCCGTCATGAGAGTTCGTTCGCGCGTAGTCATTTGGGTTCCTCCTTGGAGTCGGTCGGCTGGTATTGGATCTGGGATGTCAGCCAGCGGTGGGGCCCGAGTG
>JAUHYN010000447.1 GCA_030426505.1 bacterium
CGGATCCCACGCTCCTCCCCGACGACGAAGAGGATCACATCGGCACGCACGAGTCGCTGATTCCCGAGACACTCCCGCCGAACCTCGTCCAGCCGGTGCGGCTCGCGGAGCCGCCCGCGATCCTCGGCGTGCCGGTGCCGACGCCGCTCGAGCTGTCGGAGACCGACACCGCCGATCCGCTGCCGACGCTCCCGACGCCGATCGCGGAAGCGCAGCGACTCCCGCCGCGGCGCATGTCGGCGCCTCCGATCGATCAACAACAGACGGTGGACGGCCAGCCGAGCGTGGCGAAGCTGACGTCGATCCTCCCGACCCCGGCTCCGAAGACGAAGCGCTCGGGGACGTTCTATTCGATCGCGATCGTGCTGCTGCTGATCGTGATCGCGATGTTGGGATCGTTGGTGTACGCGCGCTACTCCGCGCCGACGGCCGCTCCGGAGAACCCGAGCGCACCGCGGACGGCGGAGGCTAAGAGCGAACCCTGACGCGGTCGACGCGGAGCGCGCGATGGATCGCGTCGCTCAGGCGGCCGGTCGTGAACGGCTTCGTGAGGAACCCGACGGCGCGGCCGTTCAAGAGCGCTTCGCCCTGCCGCGCTTCGACGTAGCCGGAGATCGCGATGATGCGAACGCTGGGATCGATCGCGTGCATCCGCATCGCGACTTCTTCGCCGGACATCTTCGGCATGCGGAGATCGAGGACGACCACGTCGATCACGTCGGCGTGCTCTTCGAACAGCTCGAGCGCCTCCGGGCCGTCGCTCGCGGTGAGGACGTCGAAGCCCCCGCTCCGCAGATTGCGAGCGCAGCCGCGGCGGTGGTGCGGTTCGTCGTCGACGATGAGGACGGTGTGCGTGCCGCTCTTCTTGTGGAGCTCGACGATGTCGGTCTTGAGATCGGGGCGCTCGTGCTGCGGGAGGAAGATGCGGAAGGTCGTGCCGCAGCCGACCTCGCTCTCCACGTGGATCTCACCGCCGTGGTTCTTCACCACGCCGTAGACGGTCGCGAGGCCGAGGCCCGTCCCGCTGCCGACGTCCTTGGTCGTGAAGAACGGCTCGAAGACGCGCTCGCGGACCTCGGGCGGCATGCCGCAGCCATCGTCGACGACCTCGATGATCACGAAGTCGTCGCGCGAGGAGGTCGACATGCGGAGGCGACCGCCGTGGGGCATCGCGTCGCGCGCGTTGATGCAGAGGTTGAGCAGCACTTGGTGGAGCTGCGAGCGATCGCCGAGCACCCACAGGCTCGGGTCGGCCTCCATCTGGATCTGGATGGCCGGGTCGATCGTCCGGCCGAGGATGTTCACGACCTCGTCCATGAGATCGCGGACGTTCGTCGGCCGGTGCTCGTACTTGCCCTTGCGCGCGAAGCCGAGGAGCTGACGCGTGAGCTCCGCGGCGCGCGTGGCGGCGCTGTGGACGTCCTCGAGGGTCTCGCGGACCTCCTTGGGATCGAGGGTCTGGATGTCCTCGAGGAGGTAGGCGACGTTCGAGAGGACGGCGCCGAGGAGGTTGTTGAAGTCGTGCGCGACGCCGCCGGCGAGGCGACCGAGCGCTTCGAGCTTCTGCTTGTGGAGGATCTGATCCTCGACGTCGCCGAAGTTCGTGAAGAGGACGACCGTGTTCCGCCCGAAGCGGATCCGATCCCCCACGCGGAGCATGTGGCGCGTGATCGGGACGGCGTCGACCATCGTGCCGTTGCGGCTGCGGAGGTCTTCGAGGACGAAGCTCCCGTCGCGGTTGCGGGTGACGCGCGCGTGTTCGCGGGAGATGTCGGGATCGAGGAGCTTCAGGCCGCAGGTGTCGCCGCGCCCGATCACGAGCTGCTGTTCGAGCGGCGCGCGGAGCCCAGCGTTGGGGCCGGAGAGCACGATGAGGCTCGAGTCCTGCGCGAAACGGAGATCACCCGTCTGCAGCACGGCGCCAGGCAGCGTAGCGAGGGTTTCCTCCCCGAATGGGTTCGCGAAGACCATCTCCACGCGTCTCATCGGCCTTCGGTCGCCTCAGGTTGAGCCTTTTCGACACGGGCCCCCTCCGGGTATGACGCGCCGCATGGTCTCCGAGCTGTTCGACCCCACCCGGTGGACTCCAGTCCCCGATTTCGACCTGAAGGACCTCACCTACCACCGCGCCAAGGAGAGCGGGACGGTGCGGATCGCGTTCGATCGCGCGGACTGCCGCAACGCGTTCCGGCCCCAGACCGTGGACGAGCTGTACGCCTGCCTCGATCACGCCCGCCAGACCCCGGACGTCGGGTGCGTGCTGCTCACCGGCAACGGCCCGTCTCCCAAGGACGGGGGCTGGGCGTTCTGCTCGGGCGGCGACCAGCGGATCCGCGGCAAGGACGGCTACCAGTACGCCGGCGCCGACTCGAACGACCCGATCGCGCGGGCGAAGCTCGGCCGGCTCCACATCCTCGAGGTCCAGCGCCTGATCCGCTTCATGCCGAAGATCGTGATCGCGGTGGTACCGGGTTGGGCGGTCGGCGGCGGCCACTCGCTCCACGTGGTCTGCGACATGACCCTCGCCAGCGCCGAGCACGCCATCTTCAAGCAGACGGATCCGGACGTCGCGAGCTTCGACAGTGGGTACGGGTCGGCGCTCCTCGCGCGGCAGGTCGGACAGAAGAAGGCGCGCGAGATCTTCTTCCTCGGATTGAACTACAGCGCCGAGGAGGCGGCGGCGATGGGTATGGTCAACAAGGTCGTGCCGCACGCCGAGCTCGAGAACGTGGCGCTCGAGTGGGCGCAGCTGATCAACTCGAAGAGCCCGACCGCGATGCGGATGCTGAAGTATGGCTTCAACCTCCCGGACGACGGCCTCGTCGGGCAGCAGCTCTTCGCGGGCGAGGCGACGCGGCTCGCGTACGGCACCGACGAAGCGCGCGAGGGCCGCGACGCGTTCCTCGAGAAGCGGCCGCAGGACTACAGCAAGTTCCCCTGGCACTACTGATGCGCTTCGAACAGGCGGCGGAGGTCGTCGCGTGATTCGAGCGTGTCGAGGATCGCGTTGATCGGCGCGACGATCGGCGAGCCCTTCGGCGCGAACGCCGCGATGTTGAAGGGCTCGAACGCCGCGCCGCCCGCGCCCGGGCAGAGGCCCTTGCGGCGGCGGATCTGGTAGAGGGCCTCGATCCTGTCGGTGAAGAGGGCGTCGGCTTCTCGCGCTTCGAGCGCGGCGTAGATCGCGAGGTTGGCCTGCGTGACGAGGATCTCCGCGTTGCGGATCTTCTTCCGAACGAACGCCTCGTTGGTCCCGCCCGGGTTCACTACGACGCGCACGCCGGGCCGATCGATCGCGTCCAGGGTCGCGAGGCGATCCTTGTCTTCGCACCGGACGACCGCGACCTTCGCGCCCTCGTGGTACGGGCGCGAGAACGCGCCGATCTCCTCGCGCGCCTTCGTCACGGCGATCCCGCTCAGCGCGACGTCGAAGCGACCGGCCTCGAGGTCCGCCGACAGCGTCGGCCACGACGTGCGCACGAAGACCACGGGGCGCCCCAGCTCCCGGCCGATGATGTGCGCGAGCTCCACGTCGACGCCCACCGGGCCCTTCGGGGTCAGCGCCGTGAACGGCGGATAGTCGCCGGTCATCCCCACGCGGATCGGCGGGCCAGCGACTTCGGAGAGCGCGTAGGTCGGGAAGTACGCGGCGAGGATCTGCTCGGCGGTCTGCCCGGCCCGCGCGCGCGCGATGGCGCCGGCCTGACACAGGCCCACGCCGTGGCCGCGGCCCGTCCCCGCGAACACCACCTTGCGGCCCCGGCGCGTGACCTCGAAGTCCGGAGACTCGATCGTGTCCCAGCCCTCGGACTTCGAGATCGTCTGCGCGAGCGACATCGCCGAGACACGTCGCTTCGCTCGGGCGTCACCGACGCGGAAGGCGTCGCCGCTGCGTTCGAGCTCGAGGGACTTCGGGTCGAGCTTTCGCCCGAGGGCGGTGGAGAGGAGCTTCGCGAGGGCCTCCACGTCCATCTCGTGGCGCCACGCGATGCGCCCGTCCTTGCACCAGGGCTCGCCGTCCGGGCGCAGATCCGAGACGCCGGGCGCGCGCGAGGTCGAGCGCGGCCAAGCGTCGCGCGCGGGGCGCGTCCGGCCGCCGCACGCGCCCGAGAAGTAGGTCTCGGGGACGTCGCCGCGATCGTCGAGGAGCACGCGACCGGCGGCGTACGTCTCGGTCGCGGGTCGGTAGACCTGACAGTGCGTGAGGTCGCAGACGTGCGCGTGTTCGTGGCGCGGCGTGACCATCGCGCGCATCGCGTAGGTGCGCGCGACGATCGCCTGCGCCTCCCGCGCGGCGGGCGGCGCGTCGCCCAGCTCGGCGCGCACGACGCCGCCAACGTACGGCTCGAGCGGCAGCGCGGCGACGACGACGAGGTGGCCGTCCTCGGCGAACACTTCGACGCGGTCGCCGAGCGTCTTCGTCTCGCGGCCGAAGCGGACGACGGCGCCGTCGCACGCGAGCTCGACGTGCGGCCGGGTGACGCAGTTCGACTTCCGACAGGCCGCGACGCCGCGCTCCGCGATCTTCACGCGATCGATCGGGCGGTCGCCGTCGCGGCACCGCTGAACCGCGACCTCGCGCAGCTTCGCCTTCGCGCCGACGTGGACGTCGATCGTCGCCGGGGACGCCGCGGCGAAGAGGCTGAAGAGGAGCGCGACGGCCACGGCGTGATGGTCACCGGATGGACGCGCCCGCGGCAACGGGATCACGCCCGCGCTTGCTTCGACGGAGCGCGCCGCGTACGCACCTCGCGTGTCCCGCGCCGACCGATACCTGCTCCGGGAGATCGCGATCCCGTTGCTGGTGGGCGTCGTCGCGGTCGCGATGGTCGTGTTCCTGTTCCAGGCGCGGCGCCTCGCGGGCGCGGCGCTCGGGCTCGGACTGCGCCTGGACGACGTCGCGGTCATCTTCTTCTCCGCGCTCCCCCCGTTCCTCGTCCTCGCGATCCCGATCGCGTACCTGCTCGCGGTGCTCGTCGGACTCGGGCGCCTCGCGCAGGACCGCGAGCTGATCGCGCTGCGCGCGGCGGGCGCGTCGCCGTGGAGACTCGCGCGCGTCCCGATCGCATTGGGTGTGACGGTGAGCCTCGCGACCCTCCCGATCGCAATGTTCGGCGAGCCGTACGGGCTCCGCATGCTCCACCGGCGCCTCGTCGACGTCGGCCTCAGGAACCTGACCCGCGCGATCCAGCCCGGCGTGTTCAACGAGGACTTCGAAGGCAGCGCCGTGTACGCCGCGCGCCGCCACGACGACGGGACGCTGGAGGACGTCGTCGTCTTCGACGAGCGCAACGCCGACGGCCCGGTGCTCGTCGTCTCCTCGCGCGGCCAGTTCACGATCGACGCGCAGAAGATCGAGTTCTCGCTCGCGGACGGCGAGATGCACCTCGGCGTCGCGGGCACCGCCGACCGCTACGATCGCCTCGCGTTCGACGAAGTGACGATGGGCGTCGACGTCAGCGACGACCTGTTCCGCCGCGCGCGCTTCGTCAGCATGCTCGGCCAGATGACCGGGCCGCAGCTGAAGGCGGCCGCGTACGACGCGAAGCTCTCCACGCCGCTGGGCCGGCGCATCCTCAAACAGTACTGGCGCCGCTTCGCGTTCCCTTCGATGGCGCTGGTGTTCGGTCTGATCGGCGCGGCGATCGCGCTCTCCGGCGGCCCGCGCACGCGCGCCCGCAACGCGATCCTCGGGGTCGGCGCGGTGCTCGGCTACTACCTGCTCACGCGCGTAGCGGACATCGTCGTGATCAAGTACGGCGGCACGTCGTTCGCGGGCGCGTGGCTGCCCAACCTCCTCGCGCTCGCGGTCGGCGCGTGGGGGCTCGGGCGCAGCGGGAGGCCGCGGTGAGGGCGCCCTGGTTCGGCACCTTCGCGCGGCAGATCGTCCGCGACATCGCGCTGCACGTCGCGATCGCGACCGGCGCGGGGCTGTCGTTGTTCATCGCGGTCGACTTCGTGGAGACCGGCAACATCGGCTACATCAAGGGCACCGCCGCGGACGTCGCGTTGCTCGAGCTCGCGAACCTCCCGGTCGTCTACCAACAGATCGCGATCTTCTGCGCGCTGATCGGCGCGTCGACCGCGATGGCATCGCTGGCGCGGCGACAAGAGCTCGTCGCGTTCCTCGCGGCGGGGGCGAGCCCGTTCGCGTTCCTGAAGCCGGCGATGCTCGCGGGGCTGTTGTTCGCGGGCGTGTACGCGTCGGTGACCGAGTGGGTCGTGCCCGAGGCGCAGGCCACCACGTCGAAGCTCAAGCGCAAGCTCGGGCTCCCCGTGCGCAACACGGACGTCCTGCGGCAGGGCCGCATGTGGTTCCGCGGCCGGGATCGGATCTACCGCGTGGAGCAGCTCGAGGATCCGGAGGGCAAGTCGCTCGGCGGCGTGTTGATGCTGAAGATCGAAGGCGGGCGCCTCATCGAACGCCTCGACGCCGTCCGCCTCGAGTACGATGGTGCGTGGCGCGCGCGGCAGGCGCTGTACCGGCGCTTCGACGGCGCGACGATGACCACCACCGTCACCGCGACGATGCCGCTCGAGCTGGTCGAGCGCCCGGAGGACTTCGTCCGCAGCGTGGGCGATCCGGATCGCCTCCCGTTCGGGCGGCTCCTCGAGACGACCCGCGCCCGCGAGCGGCTCGGGCAGCCCGCCACGCTCCACCGCCTCGAGTTGTATCGCCGGCTGTGTCACCCGCTCGCCGTCGCGTTCGCGGTCGTCCTCGCGGCCGGCCTCACCCTGCGCCTCGGGCGTCGCCCGGGGCTGGCCCTCGCGCTCGGGATCGGGACGGGGCTGGGGTTCGCCGCGTGGATCGTGGACGAGGTCGCGATGACGCTGGCTTCGACCGCGTCGATCGGGCCGGGCGCCGCGGCGCCGCTGGTCGCGGTGGCGATCGGGGGTTTGGCCGCCTGGGCCTGGCTCCTG
>JAUHYN010000448.1 GCA_030426505.1 bacterium
CGGCCTCTTGAAGCGCTTCACGTAGCGCTCCTCCGTGGACGGGTCCTTCGGCTTCCCGGGGAGCGTGGTGTGGCTCTGGATCATCGACACCACCACCTCGTCGGTGTCGGGCCACGCCTCGAAGACCATCTCGCTCACGCGGGTCGCGAAGCCGTCGTAGGTGCCGGGCGCGTAGAGGTTGCCGGGGTTGAAGCACCCGCGGATGCGGCGGAATCGGAACAGGCCGTCGTTCCAGTCGTGTTCGTCGGAGCCGGTCCGGTAGACGATCCTCCGCTCGCCGCCCTTCACCGCGACGATCTGGAGCGAGAACGGCCGCTCGTCCGGCATCCCGAAGAGGCGCCAGCCCTGGTGCGTCTTCGTCCAGTGTTGGAACGGACCGATCGGCGCGACCACCCAGCTCTTGATGCCTTCGAGATCGCGCGCGAGATCCACGTACCACTTCGCGAGCGCGTCCGGCTCCACGTCGATGCCCCAGCCGCCGAGGATCTTCACCCAGCGATTCAGCTCCGCGCGGTTGGTCGGGGGGTTGATCTTGTCGAGCGTGACATTGCCGGGCGTCGGCACTGCGGACAGCACCGAGAAGACGATGAAGAAGCACAGGATCGCCGCGCGCAGCCCGGGCCACCAAGACGGACCGCGGCGCTCGCGGGGCGGATCGTTCGCGGGCAGGGTCGCGGCGGTCGCGTCCGCGCTGCGCGACTTCTTGCGACGGCGCTTCTTCGCCACGGCCGGACGCTAGTACGAACGACCGCCTCCCGTCACACGTCGTCGGTGACGAGCTTCGTCACGATGTGCGGGCGGCCCTCGAGCGTCCTGTGGACCGGGCACTTGTCCGCGATCTCGAGGAGCCGCGCGCGCTGTTCGTCGTCGAGCGGGCCCTCCATCCGGATCGACCGCGTGATGCGCTCGATCTTCCCCTCCTTCTCCTCGCACGTCTCGCAGTCCTTCGCGTGGATCCGCTCGTGGACGAGGTCGACCGTCACCGACTCCAGAGGCCACTGCTTGCGGCGCGCGTACATCGACAGCGTCATCGAGGTGCAGGCGCCGAGCCCCGCGAGCAGCAGGTCGTACGGCGAGCCGCCGAGGTCGGTGCCGCCCACGGAGGTCGGCTCGTCCGCGACGAGGTGGTGCGGCCCCATCGTCACCGCCTGCGTGAACTTTCCCGCCGTCTTCACGCGGACCTGTCCGTGCGGGAGGGCGTCGCTCGGGGCCTCCGGGAGGAAACGCGTCGCCCACGCCGCGATGACGGTCGCCGCGTAGTCCGAGTCGCGCGGGCGGCTCAGCAAGTGGTCCGCGCCGTCGAGCGCGACGAAGCTCTTCGGGTGCTTCGCGCCCTCGTAGATCTTGCGGGCCTCGTCGATCGACACCAGCTCATCGAGCGGCGCGTGCAGGATCAACAGCGCGCGGTTCAACGCACGCACGCGCTCCGTCGTGGGGTGCGCCGCGAGGTCGTCGACGAAGCTCCTCGCGATCGTGAACTGCCGACCGCCGAGCGTGACCTCCGCGCGACCGTCTCGCTCGATGTCCTCGAGACGACCCGCGAACAAGTGCTTCACGTGACCGGGTTCGGCCGGCGCTCCGATCGTGACGACCGCGGTCGCCGATTCGATCCGGTGCGCCGCGGCGAGCACCGCCGCGCCCCCGAGGCTGTGCCCGATCAGCAGCTGCGGCCCGCGCTCACCGAGCGCCTCGGCGGCGGCGACGAGGTCGTCGAGGTTCGAGGAGAAGCTGGTGTTCGCGAAGTCGCCATCGCTGTTGCCGAGGCCTGTGAAGTCGAACCGAAGTACCGCGATCCCCTTCGCGACGAGCGCGCGCGAGATCCGCGACGCCGCGGCGACGTCCTTGCCGCACGTGAAGCAGTGCGCGAACAGCGCGTAGGCGAGCGGCGGCGTGACCGGGGTCTCGAGGAGGCCGGCGAGGCGATGGCCCTCGCGTTCGAAGTCGAAGCGGGTGCGTGGCATGGGGGCGAGCGTACACCGAGCGCTTCGCGACCGTGACCAACCAAGCTACGCTTCGGTTCGTGCTGAACCCCGAGTCGTGTCCGCAGTGCGGGGGCGCCCTGGAGGGCGCGCAGGGGCAGGTGTTCGTGGCGTGCCCGTTCTGCGGCGTGGAGCTGACGCGGCACCTGTCGCCGATCGAGTCGATGAAGCGCGCGCTCGAGAAGCGGGCCGCGGTCGAGCCCAAGATGAACGCGTTGATGAATCGCTACGCGGAGCACCTCGGCGCGGGCCGTAAGGCCGAGGCGTTCGTCTACTACGAGTGTTTCCAGTACCTCGTGCTCTACACCGCCTACGAGGTGGAGGACCTCTTCGAGCTCGAAGCAATGGCGACGCCGCTCCTCGAAGACGTCGCGCGCCAGCTCGAGGTCGAGTACGTCGCGCCGCACGCGCGCGGCGAGCGCATCGGGTTCGACACGATCGATCGCCTCGTCGGATCTTCGTCCGACCCCGCCTGACGTAACCTGCCCGACGGCCGCGCGTAACCCTCCGCGTAGGATGCGAAACGCTGCGCTGCTCTTCACGACGTTCCTCTTCGCGTGTGGCGCTCAGGAGATGTCCGATCCCCCTCGGGTCGCGCGTGACGGCGGCCCGGGGGGTGAGCGGGACGCTGGGTCGACGCTGACAGCCGACGCGGGCGTGACGCCCGACGCCGGCGTGGCGAACGCGCTGTGCCCGCCGTCCGGGCCCTTCGGATCGCAGGAGGGCCAGACCATCCCGGACGTCACGCTCCCGGACTGCGAAGGGAACCCGCACCGCCTCCAAGATCTCTGCGGCAAGCAGGCCACGTGGCTCTACACGTTGGCCGGGTGGTGTCCGTACTGCATTCGGTTCGCCGGGTCGGCGAACGCGATCTATCAGCGCTACGAGGGCGAGGACTTCGGCGCCTTCGTGATCATCACGCAGGACCCGGCGGGCCGTCGCGCGGACGCGGCCTACTGCGCGCGCGCTCGAGATCAGTACGGGCTCGACGACATCCCGGTCCTCTACGACGACGGCTCGTTCGGCGCGCTCGGGATCGCCGTGAACCACGTCCACCTCGTCCTCGGCGAGGGCGCGCGCGTGGAGCACCGCGTGCAGTACCGCGACGACACGTTCGAAGCGGAGATCGATCGGCTACTCGGGCGCTGACGCGCCGCGCTGGCACGCCGGGCAGTAGTACGTCGATCGCATCTGCGCGCCCTGGCGCTTCATCTTCACGGTGACCCCGCACGCGCGGCACGGCTTCCCACTGCGGCCGTAGACCCACTCGAACCCGGGATCGAGCATGAAGCGCGTACGACGCTTCCCGCCGGTGAGGTTCTTCTTCAGGAGCTCGGCGGCGCGGTGGACGATCGCGAGGATCGTCGCGTCGTCGATCGCGCGCACCGGCGCGAACGGATCCACGCGCTCGATGAAGAGCACTTCGGCTTTGTAGACGTTGCCGATGCCCGCGACGATCGACTGGTTCATGACCGCGACGCCGATCGGGTCTTCGTCGTGCGCGCGGAAGCGCGCGAGGATCGCGGCGTCGTCGAGGTCGTCCGCGATGAGGTCAGGGCCGAGCTCCGTGAGCGGGCGGTAGGCCCGCAGCTCGAACGGGGTGAGCAGCTCGACGACGGGCGCGTCGAAACACACCGCGACGAAGCGCTCGGTGCGAATCGTGACGCGCGCGCGGTGCGCGCCGACGCGCCACCGCTCGTTCGGCCGGTACACGTGCCAGCTCCCCTCCATCTTCATGTGCGAGTGGAGGACGCGGCCGTCGTCGAACTCGATGAGGAGGTTCTTCCCGCGCGCGTGGACGCGCGCGATCGTGCGGCCGTCGAGCTCGGGCTCGGCCAGCTTGGGGAGGGGCGACTCGAACGCGGTGACGACGGCGCCCTCGATGGCGCGGCGGAGCGTGTTCGCGGTCCGATGAATGGTGTCGCCTTCGGGCATCGTTCCTGTCCCCCGTTCCCCGTTCCTGATTCCCCGTCCCGGCGTTGCCTCGTCCGCGATTCAGGCAGGACGACGATCCAACCGCCTCCTGAGCAAGAACCCCCGACTCGAAGCCGCGAACCCCGCCTCCACGAACCGCGGCGCGAGCTCCGAGTGGACCGGGTCCTCGCCGTCCACCTTCGACACCAAGAGCGCGCGCCGGTCGCCCTCCGTCACCAACCGCGCGAGCGCGCCGACGAGGTGGTGCGCCGCCTCCGCGCGCTCCGGATCGCGCGGCGGGAGGAACGTGAGCAGCGACTTCTCGGTGCGCCCCACGTACGCGAGCAAGCGCCCGTTCGTCAGAACCACGTGGGCGCCCGCCGCGCGCTGCGGGCGCGCGCCCTCACGCTCCGGCCAGGGGATCAGCGTGCCGTACGGGTTCGCGGGATCCGTCGCGGCGAGGACGATGGTCGACACCTCCTCGGGCGCTTCGCGGAACGCGCGCAGGCGATCCTCGGCGCCGAGCAACGCGAACTGTGTCGCGCCGAGGCCGTCCACGAAGTAGCCGCGCCGGATCTTACCGGACTCCTCCATCGCCTTGAGCACGGCGTACACCGCGGAGAAGCCGCCGGTGACGTTCTCCGCGTGCACCGCCTCGCGGACCAGGACGCCGTAGCGCTCGAGGAGCTGCCGCGCGAGCGCGGTCTGGCGCGCGGTCGTGCTGATCTCCGTCGCGGCCGGCAACAACGACCACCGCCCCTCGGTGCCCGGCGGCCCGAGGCGCCGCGAGCGGAACGACCGCCCCGGGCGACCGCGCTTTTTCGTCTTCCCGCCCGCGACGAACCCGCGCAGCGGCGCGACCGTGTCGTTCGTCAGCTCGCCCGACCACACCAGCGCCCAGATCGCCGCGACGAGATCCGCGGGGAACGCGCCGGTCGCCTTCACGAGGTCGGAGTAGAACAGCGCTCCCCGGTCGGCGAGCAGCTCGCGCACTTCGGCGACGAGCGATCCCTCGGCGTCCGACGGAGGAGGCGCGAGGGCCGCGTAGTGATCCGTGAGGTACAGCGATACGCGTCCGTCCGCGACGCCCAGCGGCTCGTGCCCGCGCCACACGATCTCGCCCGCGGCGCACAGCTCGTCGAGCATCGACGGCGCGTACTTCACCACGCGCGACGGCAGGATCTCCGACTCCCAGACCGACGCCGGCAACGGCGCGCCCTGCAGCTGCTCCACCGCGCTCAACACGGCGTCGAGCCCGCGGCGCGGCCGCGTCACGCCCTGCCAGTCCGCGAGGAAGCGCGCCAAGCCGTCGCCCTCGACCGGCTCGACTTGCCGCCGCAGCTTGGCGAGCGACTGCCGCTTCAGCGAGCGCAGGACGTCGCGGTCCACCCACTCCACGCCGCGCCCGCCCGGGATGAACTCGCCCTCCAACACGCGGTCGGCGTCCGCGAGGCGGCGCAGCGCCACGCGCACCGGCGCGACGCCGATCCCGAATCGATCCGCCACCGCCTCCGCCGTGAACGCCGCGTGCGTGCGCGCGTAGCGCGCGACGAGTTCTTCGAGCGGATCGCCGCGCACCTCGAGGAACGCCTCCGGCAGCCCGGGCGGGGGCACCACGCCAAGGGCGTCGCGCAGCTTCGCGGCGTCCTCGGCGGCGGCCCAGCGGCGCTCGTTCGCGATCGTGATCTCCACGATGCGCCGGTGCCTCGCCAACTCCGCGAGCCACGCGTCCACGTCGCCTTCGCAGCGCGCGCGGATTCCATCGGTGGTGAGGTCGCCGATCTGGAGCAGCAGATCGTGGACGCCGTCGGCGTGTTCGATCGGGTACTGCAGATTCAAGCGCTGCAGCCGGAGGTCGGTCTTCTCCATGACCTCCGCGTCGAGGAGCTCGCGGAGCTCGGCTTCGCCGAGGAGCTCGGCGAGCTGCGCGTGGTCGATCGAGAGCGCCTGCGCGCGGCGCTCGGCGAGCGGCGCGTCGCCGTCGTAGATGAAGTTCGCGACGTACGAGAACAACAGGTTCGCGGCGAACGGTGAGGGCGTCTTCGTCTGCACCGTCTTGATGCGGATCTTCTTCGAGGCGATCGAGCGCATCAGATCCGTGAGCGCGCTGATGTCGAAGACGTCGCGCAGACACTCGCGGTAGGTCTCGAGGATGATCGGGAACTCGGGGTAGTCGGACGCGACCGACAACAGATCCGCCGAGCGCCGGCGCTGAGCCCACAGCGGCGTGCGCTTCTGCGGGTGGCGCTTCGGGAGCAACAACGAGCGCCCCGCGTTCTCGCGGAAGCGCGAGGCGAACAGCGACGTCGAGCCGAGCTGCTGCACGACGAGGTCTTCGACGTCGTCTGCGGACGGGAAGAAGTCCTCCGGCTCCGGCGGCTCGTCGGCCTCCGGGAGGCGGAAGACGATGCCGTCGTCGGCCCACATCAGATCGACTTGCCCGCCGGTGTCGTTCTCGAGCCGGCCGAGCACCGCGGTCGCCCACGGCGCATGCACGCGCGCGCCGAACGGCGAGAGAATGCACACGCGCCAGTCCCCGATCTCGTCGACGAAGCGCTCGAACACGATCGTGCGATCGCTCGGGACGTCCTGCGTGACCTCCGCCTGCTCGCGCTGGTAGCGGACGAGGTTCTCCGCCGCGCGCTCGTCGAGGCGGTGGGCCTCGCTGAGGTACGCGATGGCCTCCGCGTCCTTCATCGTCTCGAGCTTGCGCGACAGCGCGCCGATCGCCCGGCCGAGCTCGGCGGGGCGGCCCGGGCGGTCGCCGTGCCAGAACGGCATCTTCCCGGGCTCGCCCGGCGCGGGCGTGACGAGGACGCGGTCGTGATCGATGTCCTCGATGCGCCACGACGACGCGCCGAGCAGGAAGACGTCGCCGGTGCGCGACTCGAAGACCATCTCCTCGTCGAGCTCGCCGACGCGGCGGCTGCGCCGGCCCTCGTCGCCCGCGAGGAAGACGCCGTACAGGCCGCGGTCGGGGATGGTGCCGCCGTTGACGATCG
>JAUHYN010000449.1 GCA_030426505.1 bacterium
CTCGGCGCCGTCGCCTGCTTCATGGTGATGTTCCAGATCAACGCGCTCGCGATGTTCGGCGCGATCGTGATCATGGGCCTCATCTATCTGGTCCTGAAGCGCCGTCAACTCGTCTTGCAGTCGGGTGACACGTGGGGCGGGGTCTGGTCGGCGGTTGTACGGGCCGGGCTGCTGCGGCTCAGGCAATCCGACACCACCGCCGCGACGCGGAACTGGCGCCCGAACATGATCCTGCTTTCGCGCGGGCGGCGCCGCCGCGACATGATCCGGTTCGGTCAGTCGATCGTCGGCGACCGCGGCATCCTCACGCACTTCGATCTCGTGTCCGGCGCCGCGCGGAAGGCGCGCGTCGACACCGCGCTGGAGGCCGAGTACCCGGGCCTGTTCGCGCGCGTGCAGGGCTGCGACGACCCGTACACGGCCATCCCGAACCTGGTCGCGAGCTTCGGGCTCGCCGGGATGGAGAGCAACGTCGTGCTCCTCGGGTGGCCGCGCGAGGCGGGGCACCGACAGAACTACGCCGCGATGACGTCGCACCTCCTCGAACTCGACATCAGCGTGCTGATGCTCCGGTTCGACGAGGTGCGCGGGTTCGGCAAGCGCGAACGCATCGACATCTGGTGGGACGGTGAGGCGCCGACCGGCCCGCTGATGCTGACGCTCGCGCACATGCTCCTGACGAGCCAGGAGTGGAAGCAAGCCAAGTTGCGCATCCTCGTGAACGGGCGCCGCGGGGCCGACGAGGCCGTCGCGAAGAAGCGCCTCGAACAGATGATCGAGGACGCGCGCGTCACGGCGGAGGCCGTCTTGCTCGCGCCGCTGTCGGAGGAGGGCTCGCTCGCGGACCGCATCCGGCAGGAGTCGCAGTTCGCCGACCTGGTGATGGTCCACGCGTTGGAGGCGACCGACGAAGAGGGGTTCGTCCAGCGCAACGACGCGGTCGTCGCCCCGCTCGGGACGGCGCTGCTCGTCCGGCCCGCGAAGATATTCTCGGAGGCGCCGGTGATCTTCGAGAAGCCGAAGGTCACGCAGGAGCACACGGACACGTTCGACATCCTCGAGGTCTCGGCGCCCGCGATCCCGGAGCTCGAGGGCGTGACGCGTCAGCTCGTCCAGCAGCTCACCGAGGCGACCGAGCGCTTCCACGCGAGCGTCCAGGTCCCGTCGCTCCGCGAGGAGCACGTCACGATCGACACCGTGGTGCGCGAGGTCCGGCAGATCACGCAGCTCGAGCGTCGCCTCAGCCGACGCGGCGGGCGACGCGAGGCGGCGCGCGGGCTGGTCGACTGGGCGAAGGGGCGCTTCGCGACGTCGGCGATCGAGCGCGTTCGCCCGCTGCGCGACGGCGTGGGCGGGCGCGAGCCGACGTGGCCCAAGCGCCTCCGCGAGGGCCTCAATCGCCTGCGCAGCGATGTGTGGGCCGCGGTGCAGGAGGTCCCGGAGTGGATCCACGTGCCGACCGACGTCGTGGATTGGGAGCCGCGCCCGAACGATCGGCTCGGCGTCCGCCTCGAGAAGATGCGCGTCCGGCTCGGGATCCGGTGGCTCCACCGGCGCCCGCCGCCGCGGCGTGTCCCGGCGCGGCAAGTCGCCTTGCATCACCTCGGCCCGCCGTTCCTCGCGCACCTCGACCAGGCGGTGCGTCAGGTCGGCGTGCGGCGCTTCGACGCCGTGCGGCGCGTACGGCGGCTCGCGTACGACGTGGAGCGCTTCTTCGCGAACCTCCTCGCGGAGCTCGACAGCAATCCGTCGTCGTCGCTCGACATCGCGGCGTTCTCGGAGCTCGTGGCGCGCGAGCTGATCTCGTTGCTCGACGTGGCCGAAGGTGTCCGCGGTCGGTTCGAGAGCGCGAACGAGGGCTCGTTCCGGGCGGCGCGTTTGCTCGTCGCGCGGACCACGCAGCGGTTCGTCGCGGATCTCGAGGACGAGGACATCGTCGAGAAGGCGCTCGACTGGTCGCCGTCGAAGGAGCAGCGCCTCGCGAAGAAGGCGGCGCAGGCGCTCGACGCGATCGTCTCGGCGCTCGAGTTGGATCTGTTGGTCTCGTCGCTGACGATCGAGTCGCGGCGCGCGCTGTATCAGCTCTTCCAGCGCGTGCGCCGCGAGCTCGAGCAGGGCCCGATCGCGGCCATCACGCAGGCGGAAGAGATCATGCAGCGCGTGATCGAGCTGCGCGAGAAGGCGGAGGACGTCGAGGAGTCGTCGCCGTCCGTCGTGGCCGAGGAGGGCGCGACCGGGGAGGCCGAGGCCCCGGACCTCGAGGCGGCGTTCCTCGCGGCCGCGGACGAGCTGCGCTCGACGTGGGAGCAGCGCTACCGCCCCGAGCCGCGCGAGCTCTTCGACAACCTCCTCGCGGCGCTCGCGCGCGCGGCGGAGAAGCTCCCCGCGCAGATCACGACGACCACGGAGCGCGCGCTCGACGCGGCGGGCGAGGGCCAGCCGGAGCGCGAGAAGCTCGTGTACCCGGCGCGGCGCCTCGCGCAAGTGTTCGTCGAGAAGCAGCTCGCGGAGCCGGCGCGCCAGATCATCGACAAGCTCCCGCGCCGCGTGCGCGACGCCCAGGAGGCGTTGGTCGACGGCGTGCGCCTCGTGGCGTTCGAACTCGAGCAGGCGGCGACTTCGCAGGATGACGATCCCGACGCCGCCGGTCCGCTCGCGCTCGGGGGCGTGGTCGAGGAGCGCCTCGGTCGCCTGGACGCGGCCCGCAAGGATCTCGAGAGCTACGTGGTCACGCTGCGCGCGGGGCTCCTGGAGGACGCCGCGCGTTCGCTGGAGGGCGCACGGGACGCGGTGATCGGCGCGGGCTCGTCCACGGCGTCGTCGCCGGGGCGGGTGCAGATCCCGAGCGAGACGATCGTGCGTGGCGCGTCGCGGGCGATCGCGAAGGCGCGGGGGCGGGTCGAGCGGAAGTTCGACGAGCTGTACGAGCAGAACCGCGCCAAGCGCGAGAAGGGGCCTGCGCGTGGGACGCTCCTCGACGAGCTGCTCGAGCTACGAGAGCGGCTCGCGCCGCGGGTCGACGTGCAAGCCAGCTTGCCGCTGATCTACCGCCGGCTGTTCGGGCGCGCGGCGCTGGAGACGTCAGACCTCCTCGTGGGGCGGCGGGTGGAGATCGAGCGCATCACGCGCATGGTCGAGCGGTGGCGCGGAGACGCTTCGGGGCCGATCGCCATCGTGGGCGCGCCGCGCTCCGGGCGGACGTCGATCGCGAACATCATCGCGCGCGAGGTGCTTCCGGAACACACGGTCGTGCGCATCGCGGCGCCGTCCGGAGGCACGGCCTCGCCGGAGTCGGTGAACGAGGCGGTCGCGTCCGCGCTCCAGGCGCGCGAGGGCCAGAGCGCCGAGGGCGCGCTGCGCGCGCTCCCGCCCGGCGCGGTGATCCTGATCGACGATCTCGGGCGCTGGATCGAGCGCGCCCCCGGCGGGCTCGCGGCGGTGGCGCAGTGGATGAAGATCTTCCGGCGCCTCGGCGACCGGCACCTGTTCTTGCTCACGTCGACGGACGTCGCGTGGCGCTACGTGGACGAGCTCCAGCAGATCCAAGGGAGCTTTTTGGGCGCGGCCTTCCTGCGACCGCTCCCGAAGCGGGCCATGATCGAGGCGCTGTCGCTGCGGCAGCGGACGAGTGACTTCGACTTGTCGTTCGAGCGGCGCCGCTTCTCGACGGTGCGCTCGTTGAACGAGCGGCGTCACCTCTCGACGCTGTACGAGCGCGCGCGGGGCAACGTGGGCGAGGCGATCGAGCTGTGGCGTCGGTCGATCGTCACCGTGTGCGAACGGCAGGTGACGCTCTCGGTGCAGCCGGCGCCGGACGCGAGCGTGCTCTCGCGGCTGCCGCTCAAGTGGTACGCGGCGCTCGCGAACGTGCTGCTGCACCGGACGCTCACCGCGCAGCGCATGGCCCGCATCTCGCGCATCGGTCGCGAGGAAGCGACGGGGCTCCTCGGGGATCTCGAGCGCGCGGGGCTGTTGACCTCGGACAAGAGCGGCGCGTTCTCTCTCGACCCGCTCCTCCAGCCGCTGGTGATCGAGGCGCTCGCGGCGCGCGGGGTGCTGTCGTGAGGCGGTGGCTCCCGCTGGTGATCGCGCTGCTCGCGGCCGGGCCCGCGCTCGCGCAGTCGGGCGGGGACGGTGGCGGCGCGGATCGTTCGAAGCCCGCGGAGCGTGATGGCCGGGGTGGATCCGGCGACGCGAAGGCGAAGGACGGGAGCGGGGGCGCGAAGGGCGGCGAAGGCAGCGGTGGATCCGGTGACGCCAAGGGCGACGGCCGCGGCGGCGCCAAGGCGGGCGAGGGCAGCGACGGCGCAAAGCGCGACGACGGGCGCGACACGAAAGCCGGCGACGGCGAGCGCGGCGCACCCGGCGCCAAAGCGGGCGGCTCCGACGATGCGAAGGGCGGGTCCCGTGGTGGCGGCGACGGCGCATCGGATGGCTCGAGCGACGGCGCGGCCCGCGGCGGTTCCGACGGCGCGAAGAGCGGGTCCAGCGGCGGCGCTCCGGGCGGCACCCGCGACGCCTCCGACCGAGCGAAGGGCGAGGGCAGCGGCGGTTCTTCGGGCGGCGCGAGCAACGGCGCGGAGTCCGGGGGCGTCGGTTCTTCCAGCGGCAGCGCATCCGGCGGCGCCAGCGGCGGCTCATCCGGCGGCGCGAACAAAGACGCATCCGGCGGGGACCGCGACGGCGCGTCCGGCGGCTCCGGCGGCGGCGCGTCCGACGGCACTCGCGGCGGCTCATCCGGTGGCGCGAACGACAGCTCCGCGACCGGCGACGGCCGCGAAGACGCGAGCCCCTCCGGTCCGAGTCGCCCGGGTGCGAGGCCTCCGCTCCCGACCGGGGCCGGATCCGACGACCCCCGCCTCGGCGATCGGGCGCGCCCACGTGGCCTCTCCGCGCCGGGCGCCGTCGGCGCGTACGGCGCGAACCCGGGCGCCGACGGTCCGATGCTCCTGTACGGCCCGCCCGCGCCGACGGGGGACATCGCGCCGAGCGGGCCCTCGGCGAACGTCGCCACCGAGTATCCGCCGCCGCCCCCGAGGGTCGCGCCGGATCCGGCGCCCGAGCTCGCGCGTCCGGCGGGGCCCGCGCGCACGCGTCGCGGTCCCGTGCGGCGCGCGACGAAGAGCGACGAAGACGCAGGCGAAGACGATACGCCCGACGCCGGCGTCCGCGACGGCGGCCCGATCGCCGACTTCGTCGGTCCGCCGGTGCGTGGAGCGAACGGCGAGAAGGAGGAGGGTGTCCGCGACCTCGTCGCGCGCATCGTCAAGACGCAGTGGTCGCTGCTCCGCGTCCTGCTCTTCGCGTTCATCGTGTTCCGCATCGCGGCGTGGTTCGTGCGTCGCGCGGCGCGCGCGAATCACCAGCTCGCGTTGGTGTTGAGTCGGCTGTGGGTGTTCGTCGAGGCGACCGGGTGGGCCGTCATCGCGGCGTGGATCTTCACGCGGCTCTCGCAGACCGAGAGCACGGTGACCGCGGGGCTCGCGGGCGTCGTCGTACTCGCGCTGATCGCGCTGTCGTGGGGCGCGATCAAGGACGTGATCGCCGGCCTCATGATCTCCGCGGAGCGCCCGTTCGTGGTGGGCGACTACGTCCGCATCGACGACGCCGCCGGCCAGGTGAAGAGCTTCCGGACGCGCGTCCTCGAACTCGAGACCGACGACGGCCACGTGCTCCGCGTGCCCTACCGCGACGTGGGCGGCGCGACCGACGTCCGCCGCGGCGGACACCGCACCGCGCACGCCGTTTCGCTCACGCTCGAGCTCCCCGAGTCGCTCGACGCGAACGAGGCGCTTGAGATCGCGCGCGAGCTCGCGGCGAGCTCGCCGTGGTCGGTGCTGGGCGCGTCGCCGAAGCTCCGCCTCGACATCGGGGCCGGGGCGCCCGCGATCGTGATGGAGGCGTACGCCTTCGATCGCGAGGCCGGCCCGATGTTGTACGCCGACCTGCTCAGCGGGTGGCGCGAGGCGCAGCGCAAGAGCGCCTGAGTCGAGCCGGGGCGATGCGCGCCTCAGTGCGCGAGCGGGACGCCGACCGGGTGGTCTTCGCGCGTGGGGCCGGTGAGGGCCGCGAGCGCCACGGAGCCCGCGGCGGCGACGCCGATGAGCCCGACCGCCAGGCCGCCGAGCGCGCCCGCGAAGGCGACGCCGAGCGCGAGGCCGATCGCGAGGATCGGGAAGCCGGGCACGATGAGGAACACGGCGGTGTCGAGTTCGCCGTCGGCGATCGCGGAGCCGATCGCGAAGATGGCGACCGTCGAGCAGACGAGGTGCGTGATCAGCGCGAGCGGGTGCCACATCGGCAGGTCGAGGGCGCCGAGCGCCGCGACGGTGGCGAGTGCGAGGCCCGAGGCCGCGAGCGTGAGACGGAGGGACGTGGAGAGGGTCTTGAGCATGGACCCGAGCCTCTGGAAGTCGCGTGCCAGGTTCTGGCGAACGCGAACGCGAGGGCTCGGGCTACGCCGCCGTAACGGCGCGTCCCGATCCGGTAACGCGGCTCAGCTCTGCTGGTTGGCGATGTGGTTCAGCGCGCTGCCGGCCTTGAACCAGGCGATGTGCTGCGGGGAGAGCGTGTGCTTGGCCTCGAAGCGGTCGCTGGAGCCGTCCTCGTGCTTCACGACCACCTCGACGTTCTTCGAGGGCGCGAGACCCGAGAGGCCCACGACGTCGATGCGGTCGTTCGCTTGGATCTTCTCGTAGTCCGCCGGGTCCACGAACGTGAGCGGCAGGACGCCCTGCTTCTTGAGGTTCGTCTCGTGGATGCGCGCGAAGCTCCGCGCGATGACGACCTTCGCGCCGAGGAACCGCGGTGACATCGCCGCGTGCTCACGGCTCGAGCCCTCGCCGTAGTTCTCGTCACCGATCGCGATCCAGCCGATGCCCTTCGCC
>JAUHYN010001464.1 GCA_030426505.1 bacterium
ATCTTCTCCGTCGACGTACTCCATCGCGATGTAGAGGAGCCGGTCGTCGCCGTCCTCGCCGAAGTCGAGGATGCGGATGCTGTTCGGGTGGTCGAGGCGACTGGCGGCGCGCGCCTCTGCTTTGAAGCGGCCGACGAGGTTCGCGTCGAGGTTGTGCGACGCGTGCAGCACCTTGATCGCGACCGGCTTGTCGAGGGCGAGGTGATGCGCCTTGTAGACCGCGCCGCTCGCGCCCGCGCCGAGCAGCTTGTCCAATCGCAGCTTGCCGCCGAGGACCCGACCGACGAGTCCCGATGTGCCTGGTGCCGTCACGCGCCCAACCGGATACGACGCTAACGTCCCGGGGGTTTCATCGCGAGCATTCTTGCGCGGTTTGCGCGGAAATCCCCTTCGAGGGCATCCCGGCCCGAAACCGCCGATGGCGGCGCTCGAACCACCGCAGAGCGCCGTTCAGCCCAGACGACGACGCGCCCAGAACATCGCGACGCACGCCCAGAGCAGCGACCACGCACCACCTCCCCGCGCATGGGTCGCCGTACACCCTCCCGGTGCGCCCGCGGGCGGCGCGGCGACGCTCGCGTCCTCACGCGCCCCGGCGATCCCGGCGTCGACCTCGCCTCCGTCCATCGCCGGTGCGACGCCGGCGTCCGAGGGCCCGGCGTCCGAGGGCTCGGCGTCCGCGCCTGAGCCCGCGTCGCGCGCGACCCCGCCGTCGCGCGGCAGCGGCGGGTGCCACTCGAACGCGCCCAGATCCGGCGCGGCGCCGAAGGGTCGCGCGAAGCCGTCGAAGTCGATCGCGGGGACGTCCTCGGCCGAGCCCATGTCGACCGCCGCGCTGTCCTCGCGCAGGTGGAGATCGAAAGCGCCGGGGTCGACGAAGTGTGCGGCCGGATCGTCGAGGACCAAGTTGTGATCCTCCGTCGAGTCGTCCGCGTCGAGCGTGAGGTCCGTGGTGAGGTTGTTCCGGATCAAGATGCCGCTGCTGCGCCGCCCGTCCTTGTGAGCCGACACGTCGATCCACGGCGGACCCGGCCGACCCGCTCGGGCTGCGGGTGGAGCTCGGCGAGCGCGTGCAGGACTCGGAGCTGCCGCGCGTGTCGATGCGTACGTCGCGCGCGCCGAGGAGCGTGATGCCGTGCCAGTGATCGACGATCACCACGTTGTTCTCGATGATCCAGTCCACGAAGAACCCGTCGAAGCACCCGATGCCCTGCGCCGGTCCGCGGAACGGGCGGTCGACGGCGTCGCTCCCCAGGAACGTGTTGCCGCGGATGATGACGCCCCGCACCTCCCCCGTCCCCACCGAACCGTCGGCGCCGTGCGACCAGCTCTGGAAGAAGTCGTCGTGGTGGTCGTCGACGTCGTAGGCGTTCTTCACCACGTTGCCCTCGAAGAGACCGAAGTCGCCGATGCCCCGGAGTCCGTCGCGGCTGAAGTTGTCGACGAGGTTCC
>JAUHYN010000450.1 GCA_030426505.1 bacterium
CCGGGCTCGGGGGGCGCACGACAGGCGAGGCGCGCGAGGTGGAGACATCCGACCTCGATCTCGTCGCCCGTGCGCGCGCCGGCGACGCGGCGGCCTGGCGCACGATCTATGACCGGCAGTTCGACTACGTCTTCCGGATCGCGCGTCGCCTCGGGACGCCGGACGTGGAGGCGGAGGACGTGGCGCAGGAGGTGTTCGAGATCATGCTGGCGCGGCTCGACCAGTTTCGCTTCGGTCGCCTCACGACGTGGACGTTCCGCATCACGTCCAACGTCGTCTCGGAGCACCACCGTCGACGTCGCGTACGGCGCGCGTTCGAGAACCTCGGCGTCATCGCGCCCGCGCGCCCGGCGCCGCCTACGCCCGAGCGGCTCGCGGAGTCGAAGAGTGCGACCGCGTCCGTGCAGCGGATCCTCGAACGCATGAGCCCGAAGAAGCGCGAGGTGTTCGTGTTGTTCGAGCTCGAGGGGCTCTCCGGCGCCGAGGTCGCGGAGCAGATCGGCTGCCCGGAGGGCACCGTCTGGACGCGGCTCCACCACGCGCGCAAGGACTTCACGCGACTCGGGCGCAAGCTGGGTTGCATCGACCCGGAGGAGACGAAGTGAAGCGCTGGGTCGAAGACGATCGCGCGCCCGTCGCGGTGCGCGCGCTGCTGGAAGAGGCGGCCGAGGCGACCGCGGAGGCGCCGCCGTTCGCGAAGGCGCGCGTGTTCGAGCGCGTCCGCCCGCGGTCGCGCGGGTCGCGCGCGTGGATCCCGGTCGCGGCGACTGCGGCGGCCGCCGTGATCGCAGCGGTCGTGTGGGCGCCGACGCCGCGCGAGGTCGGGACGGTCGCGCGCGTGACCGGCGACGTCCGCGTGGAGACGCGCCCCGACGGGACGCTCGCTCGCGCGGTCTCGGAGGCGGGGGGTGCGATCGAGCTCGCGTCGTTGGGGACGCTCGAGTTCGAGCCGCAGACCGAGATCGAGCGCGGCGACGAAGACGCGCACGCGGCGTGGCGGTTCGCGGTGACGCGCGGCGCGCTGACCTCCGACGTCCCGCGCGTGGCGCGCGTGGGCGGCTACGCGATCGTCGCCGGCGACCACGAAGTGCGAGTGGTCGGGACGCGCTTCTCGGTGACGCGCGGTCCGGACGACGCGGTCACGGTCGAGGTCGCCCACGGCGTGGTGCGGGTGGTCGGACCGGGCGTGGACCGTCGCGTCGCGGCGCCGGGTCGGTACGCTTCGGCGCGACTGGCGGCGAGGGCGGGAGGTCGCGACGAGGGGCCCCGCGGAGACCCGATGCGATCGATGGCGGAGGCGGTCCGCGCCGACGGCGAAGACGAAACGTCGCGTGTCGCCGACGCGGAGCGGGACGCGACGGAAGCGCGCGCCGGTGACGCCGGGCGCCGCGTGGACGAGGTGGCGCGGGCCGCAGTCGCCGACCGCCGCGCGAACGGAACGAACGAGACCGACCGTACCGGCGACGCCGCGGGCCCAAGAGACGCGGTGCCCGACGCGGACGCCGAGGCTCACGACGCCGCGACCGACGCGGAAGACGCGACGCGGCTCGACCCCGCCACGGAGCCGACCGCTGCGGCTCCGCACGACGCGGCGCCGACCGAGGCCCCCGACCCGGACGCCGCACACCGCGTCGCCATGGACGCCTACCGCGACGCGCTCGACGCCGACCCCGAAGAGGCCGCGCGGCGGCTCGTCGTGGTGGCCGAGACACACCCCGTCGTGCGCGAGCTCGCGCTTCACCGCGCGGCGCGCGTCCTCAAGGACGCCGGCGCGTGCGGCCCGGCGCTCCCGCGCTACGAAGCGTTGATCGAGGAGTTCGCGGACAGCGCGCTCGATCTCGAGCGACGCTTCGACCGCGCCGAGTGCCTGCGCGAGATGAAGCGAGGCGTCGCGCTCGCCGCGGCGCTCGATGATCTCGAACGTCGCCCGATCGATCGCGCGCGGCGCGCGGAGCTGTCGTTGATGCGCGCGGAGCTCGCGCGTGAACGGGGCGATCTCGAAGGCGTCCTCCGAGCGGCGCGGAACGTCCCGGACGACGTCGCCGCCGCCGAGACCGCCACGTTCCTCGAGGCGTGGTCGCTCCTCGAACTCGATCGCACCGACGAAGCGCGCACCGCGCTCGCCCGCTACGCCCGTCGTTGGCCGCAGGGCCGCCACGCCGCGACCGCGCGTGCGTGGTTGAAGAGATTCGAAGAAGAAAAATGAAGGAATCGAGCGCCCGCCTCATTCACCAGCGAAAGGACGACGTCATGCTCACGCAGAACAAAACCTCACTCCACCTCGCATCCGTCTCGTTCGCTCTCCTCTTCGCCACCGCTTGCGGTGAGGCAGAGACACAACCCGTCGGCTCCTCCTACCTCGCCAAGCAACTCGTCACCGCCGGCAGCGGCGGCACGCTCGCCGCGAGCGCCGACGCGCCCGCGCTGTTCGCCGGCGCGCGCCTCGAAGTCCCGGCGAACGCGCTCTCGGAGGACACCGTCCTCACGATGGCGCCCGGCGGCACGAACGTCCTCACGGAAGACGCCACGAGCGCCGGCCCCGCGATCGCGTTCGGCCCGGCCGGCACCACGTTCTCGACGCCCGCGCGCGTCGTGCTGCCGTACCACGGCGGCGTCGCGCCGGAGCTGATCCGCATCTACGTCCTCGAAGACGACGGCACCCGCACGATGATCCTCCCCGAGGCCATCACCGTCGACGAGGACGCCGGGACGCTCACCTTCGAGGTCGAGCACTTCACCCAGTTCCAGGGCGGCGCCGCGGGCAACCCGTGCGCGGGCGTCATGTGTCCGCAGGGCCAGAGCTGCCAGAACGGTTCGTGTCAGCCGCAGAGCTGCTCCGGTGTGGGCTGCGCCTGCAGCACGAGCGCCGACTGCGACCGCACGCTCATCTGCAGCGCGGGCGTCTGCGACACGCCGCCGCCTTGCACCGCCGTCGGCTGCGCCTGCGCCTCGAACGCCGACTGCGCCGCCGGCCTCGTCTGCACCGCCGCCGGCACTTGCGCGACGCCGCCGCCTACGCCGGTCTGCGGCAACGGCACCGTCGAGAGCGGTGAGCAGTGCGACGACGGCAACACGACCAACGGCGATGGCTGCGACGACATGTGTCAGAACGAAGCCCCTCCCGGCTGCTCGGTGAGCGTCACGTCGGGCCCGCTCCCGAACGGCACCGTGGGCATCCGCTACGCCGCGCGCCTCGTCGCGAACGGCGCGCTCGGCGCCGCGCCGAGCTGGGCGATCACCAGCGGTACGTTGCCCGCCGGCCTCGCCCTCGACGTGACGACCGGTGACATCCTCGGCGTGCCGACCACGGCCGGGAACTCGCCGTTCGTCGCCGAGGCGAGCATCCCCGGATGCTCCTCCGGCTCCGGTCAGTTCCTCATCACCGTTCAGTAGACCTGCCAGTGTGTGCGAGTCGCGGGCGGCGTTCGGGGCGAGTCCCCGGGCGTCGCCCGCGCAGTTCTCCTCGCCCTGGGCACGCTCGGTCGCGTCGGTTACAAGGCCCGCGATGTCGCGCTTGCCCCTGTTGTTGATCGCCGCGTCGTTCGCCTGTGCTTCGGCGCCACCGCCCGCTCCGAATCCGAGCGCCGCTCCCTCGGCGACCCCCGCGCCCGGCACGCACCGGATCGCCGCGGTCCAGTACACGATCCACGCGGGGCGCTCGGTCGACGAAGTCATCGCGACGCTCGAGCAGCAGATCGCCGAGGCCGCCGACGCGAAGGCCGAGCTGGTGGTGTTGCCCGAGCTGTTCCTCTTCGACGTGTGGGCGACGTCGATCGACGACGAGGCCGTCTACGTGCGCGAGGTCGCCGCGGAGATCACGCCCAAGGTGCAGGCCGCGATCGCCGCGCTCGCGAAGCGCCACGCCGTCGCCGTGCTCCTCGGTTCGGCGCCGGAGCTGCGTGACGATCGCCTCTACAACACCGCGCGCCTGTACTTCCCGGACGGCCGCGTCGTCGTACAGGACAAGGTCTACCTCACGGGCTGGGGTAAGAAGATCGGGATGACGCCCGGCGCCGGCCTCGAGGTGTTCGACGCGCCGTGGGGCAAGACCGTGATCCTCGTCTGCTACGACGTCGAGATCCCCGCGCTCTCCAACGCGCTCGTCGAAGACCGCCCGGAGGTCTTCCTCGTCCCGTCGATGACCGAGTCCGAGCACGGCTTCTTCCGCGTGCGGTGGGCCGCGCAGGCGCGGGCGGTCGAGCACCACGCCTACGTCGTCGTGGCCGGGACCGTGGGCCACCCGACGCCGAGCTGGTCGCACCACGGCCAGGCCGTGTTCCTCACGCCCCGCGATCGCGGGTTCGAGGGCGTCCTCGCGGAAGGCCCCCGCGACCAAGGCGCCATCGTGTACGGCGACCTCGATCTCGAGAGGCTCCGGAACAGCCGCGCCGCCGTCACATTCTATCCCGCGAAGGACCAGGCCGGCCGCGCGCCCTGAGCGTTGCCGATGTGCGCCCGCTGATCTACGACGCCGCGGTGACCCGCCCCGTTGCGATCGTCGTGCAGGCGCGCATGAGCAGTCGGCGTCTGCCGAAGAAGGTGCTCGCGCCGCTCGCGGGCGCGCCGTCGCTGGTCCGGATGATGGAGCGCGTGCAGCGCGTGCGGGGCGCGGACTTCGTGGTCGTCGCGACCTCGCTCGAGGGCTCCGACGATCCGATCGAAGCGACGTGTCGCGCACACGGGATCGAGGTCTCGCGCGGCTCGCTCGACGACGTCCTCGCGCGCATGGACGACGCCGCGCCCGAGGACCACGACGTCGTCCGCCTCACCGCCGACTGCCCGCTGATCGATCCCACGCTCGTCGACCTCTGCCTCCAGCGCTTCCACGCCGCGCCGGAGGCCGGCTACGTGACCAACGCCGTCGAGCGCACCTACCCGGACGGCTTCGACGTGGAGGTCGTGCGCCGCGAGTGGTTGAAGCGCGCGCGCGCCGAGGCGACCGACACCTACGACCGCGAGCACGTCCTCCCTTGGGTGCGGCGCCACGCGCCGCGCGTCGACGTCACGCAGCCCGTGGATCTCGCCGCGGTGCGCCTCACGCTCGACGAGCCGGAGGACTACCGGATCATCGCCGCGATCTACGACGCGCTCGGGCCCGCCGCGACGACGCCCGAGATCTACGCGCTGCTCGTCGAGCGCCCCGAGTTGATTCGCCTCGCGACGGACGAGCCGGTCGCGACCTACGTCGCCCGGATGAAGGAGCTGTTGTGAACCTCTACGACCGCGCGAAGGCGCTGATCCCCGGAGGCGTGCAGCTGCTCAGCAAGCGCCCCGAGCTGTTCCTCCCCGATCGCTGGCCGGCCTACTACCGACGGGCGAAGGGGACCGAGGTCGAGGCGCTCGACGGCCGAGTGTTCACGGACGTCACGCTGTTCGGGGTCGGCGCATGTCCGCTCGGCTATGCGGATCCGGAGGTCGAGCGCGCGGTGATCGACGCCGTCCACGCCGGCTCGATGTGTACGCTCAACGCGCCCGAGGAGGTCGCGCTCGCGGAGCGGCTCGTCGGCCTGCACCCGTGGTCCGAGATGGTCCGCTACGCGCGCAGCGGCGGCGAGGCGATGGCGATCGCGGTGCGCATCGCGCGCGCGGCCGCCGGCAAGGATCGCGTGCTGTTCTCCGGCTACCACGGGTGGAGTGACTGGTACCTCGCCGCCAACCTCGACGACGGCGCCGCGCTCGACGGCCACCTCCTCCCCGCGCTCGAGCCGGGCGGCGTCCCAAAGGCGCTCGCCGGGTCGGTGGTGCCGTTCGCGGATCGCGCCTCGTTCGACGCCGCGCTCGCCGCGCACGACGACGTGGGCGTGATCGTGATGGAGACGGCGCGCTACGCGATGCCGCCGGACGGTTACCTCGAGCACGTCCGCGCGGAGGCTTCGCGGATCGGCGCGGTGTTGGTGTTCGACGAGATTACCACCGGCTTCCGCCTCCACCTCGGCGGCCTGCACCAGCGCCTCGGCGTGGAGCCGGACGTCGCGGTGTTCGCGAAGGCGATGAGCAACGGCTACGCGATGTCCGCGATCATCGGTCGGCGCGCGGTGATGGACGCCGTGCAGTCCACGTTCATCAGCAGCACCTACTGGACGGAGCGCATCGGCCCCGCCGCCGCGCTCGCGACGATCGACGCCCTGGAGCAGCGCGATGGCCCGGCGCGTATGGAGGCGGCCGGCGATCGGATGCGGAGCGGTTGGGAGGCCGCCGCGTCGTCCGCGGGGATCGAGATCACGACGAAGGGTGTGGCGCCGCTCCCGGCGTTCACGATCGAACACGAGCAGCGCGCGGCGCTCGCCACGCTCTATACTCAGTGGATGCTCGACGAAGGCTACCTCGCGACCGGCGCGTTCTACGCGACGTGCGCGCACGACGAAGCGACGATCGACCGCGCGCTCGAAGCGTCGGGCCGGACCTTCACGCGCATGAAGGCGGCGATCGACGAAGACCGGATCGAGGCCTCGCTCACCGGGCCGGTCGCGAGCGCGGGGCTGAGGAAGACGAAGCGATGACCTCGTTCCTCCCCTACGGACGCCAGGCGATCGACGACGAGGACATCGCCGCCGTCGTCGAAGTCCTGAAGAGCGACTACCTCACGACCGGCCCCGTCGGTCCGCGCTTCGAAGCGGCCGTCGCCGAGGCGGTGGGCGCCGAGTGGGGCGTCGCCGTCAGCAGCGGCACCGCGGCGCTGCACGCGGCGTGTTTCGCGGTCGGCGTGGGGGAGGGCGATCGCGTCGTCGTCCCCGCGACCACGTTCCTCGCGACCGCGAACTGCGCCCGGTACCTCGGCGCGGAGCCGCTGTTCTGCGACGTGGATCCGCGCACCGGCCTCATGACCGCCGAGACGCTCGCCGCCGCGCTCGACCCCGGCGTGAAGGCGGTGCTCCCCGTC
>JAUHYN010000451.1 GCA_030426505.1 bacterium
GCACGTAGGCGTTCCTTGGCCCGCTTGCCTCCGCTGAATGCGTTCTGTCCGCTCATAGCTTCCCTTCTCCACGCGCGCCGACACGGTGCCATCGATTGGACACGGCCCTCCGACCCGGTGGGGATCGCCAGACATCGTTGACCGGGGGCCAGAAGTGAAGACGAGATTCGAGTACTTCGGAAAAAATCGACGGCGCGCCGTGTTGGATCCGGGGGGGTGACCACCAATCCGAGGGCATGAAGAAGCCCAGCGCCCTCCGATTCACCCTCGCATCCGCGTTCCTGGCCGCGATCGTCGCCTGCGCCGGCACCGAAGACGGCCTCCCCGACATCACCCCCGACGATACCCCGATGCCCTCGGTCTCCCGCGACGGCGGCGTCGCGATGGTCGACGGTGGCACGACACGCGACGCCGGCGTGGAGTCGATGATGGAGCCGTGCCCGCGGGGCTACGACGGTCCGCGGTGCGACCAGTGCGCGCGCGGGTGGCAGGACGGCAACGCCGACGGTGTCTGTTCGCTCGCGTGCGACGCGACGGGAGAGGACGCGCCGAGCTGCGGACAGGGGACGTGTTTCATCGACCCGACGATCGACGGGCGCGCGTGTCAGTGCGACGTCGGGCACGTCGGCGAAGCGTGCGACGCTTGCGACGTCGGGTACGCGGATCTCGACGGCGATGGCGTCTGCACGCGCGAGTGCCAACTCGAGTGCGGCGACTACGGCGCCTGTGAGATCGCCAGTGACGACTCCGAGTCGTGCGCGTGCGACGAGGGCTACGAAGGCGCCGCGTGCGACCTCTGCGTCCCCGGCTACGTCGCGTACCGCGGCCGCTGCATCCTCGACACGCCCGACGCGGACGGCATGTCGCTCTGGCTCGACGCCGACGCGAGCGGCACGATCACCATCCGCAACGACAAGGTGATCCGCTGGGCGGATCGCCGCGGCGGCGACACGCCCGAGGCCACGATCGCGCTGTCCACGTTGCGCCCCGAGTTCGTGGGCAACGCGATGAACGGCCGCCCGGTGGTCCGCTTCGACGGCGTCGACGACCGCCTCAACGTCGCCGACTTCGACGGCTTCGCGGGCGACGACTACACGGTATTCGCGTTGGTCTACCCGCGCGCCGTCGGCGACGGCGGCATCTTCGAAGCGGCGCACTCGGAGTTCGGCGTCGCCGCTGCGCTCGACCTCGTCCAGGTCGGTCAGACCGGTCGCTTCGTCCACCGCATCCCGCTGAACCCCGCGCAGCAAGACAGCGTCCAGGCCCAGGGCTTCGCGCCGACGCAGCCGACCCTCATCGGCGTGCGCCGCTGGACGTCCGGGCTCCTCGATCACTACCGCATGTGGGGCGAGGACGGCGGCGACGTCATGGGCCTGCAGGTCGACGACACGCTGATCAACGCCGGCAACCTCGGCAACCTCCGCTTCACGCTCGGCACCGGCCTCAGCGAGGAGCCCCTCGACGGCGACGTCGCCGAGATCATCGTCTACCGCCGCGCGCTCGACGACGAGGAGTCGGAGCGGGTGCTGTTGTACCTCGCGGCGAAGTGGGGCGTGCGCTGAGCGCGCCGATCAAGGCTGCCGCGTCACCCGGAGCGGTCCCTCCGAGCTCAACAGGTGCGCGAGGTTCGGGTCCGCGAGGACATCTGCCAGCGCGCGCGACTCACCGTCCACGTGCACGCGATCATCGATGAGGCGGACGCCGTGACTGTAGTCGGCGTAGTACGCGCCGTGGACGAGGCTCAGCGATTGGATCGGGCGGCCGTTCGGCTGGTGCCAACCGTAGATCGCGACGCGGTCGGGCTGGGTCTCGAGGCGGTTCGTGAGGACGACGTCCTTCTTGTGGCCGGCGAGGAGCTCGCCGTTCTCGAACCCCTCCCGCTCGCGTTGCGCCTCGACCGCCGCCTGGTGATCTCCGTAGTAGGCGTTCGTCGTCATGCCCGGCCCCGGGGTGAGTGGGTCGGGCGTGAACCGTCCGTCGGCGGCCGCATAGATCTCGTCGACGATGCGGGTGGTCGGGAGCGACGAACCCGTCGCGTCGGCGATGCGCTGTGCGGTCTCGGGCGTCATCGGGATGCGGACGAAGTCGTCGTCGGTCCCGATCGCGAGGTAGTCGGGCGTGACCGAGAGATCGATCGTGTGCGGCTGGCCGTCGGCGCCCGCGCCGGAGATCGTTACGTTGCGACCGTCGCGCAGGAAGTCGGGGATGTTGCCGCTCAGGATCTCGGACGCGATCGCTTCTTCGCGCGCGGCCGGGTCGAGGCCGGCGGTGCGCTCGAGGAACTCCGATCCGGTCGGCGCGCCCGCGGGTCGCGGCGGGAGGCCGGCGAGCGGCGTGGGGCCGTCGACGACGGGCGTGGTCGGCGTCGGCGCGTCGACCGGCCCGACGGGTTCCGGGCCATCGGCGGCGCGCGCGCGGTCGAGCGCAGACGCGGTGCGCGGTCCGTAGATGCCATCGATGGGTCCGGGGTCGAAGCCCCGGTCGTCGAGCTCGGTCTGCAGTGCGCGCACGCGCGGCGGCGGCTCGCGCGACCAGTCGACGTCGGCCTGGATCAGATCTTCGGCGGCCGGCGTATCGAGCGCGGTGTCGAGCCGCGCCCGGAGCACGCCTTCGGCGAGCGCGCGATCCCCCGCGGCGACCGCCCGGCCCTCCTCGACCTGCGCGAACGTCCGCCGCGTCGGTGAGGACACCTCCTCGGGCACCTCGATCGCTTCGACGGGCGCGTCGGGCGCGGTCGGCGACGGGCGATCGAAGTCGAGGTCGCGGACGTCCCGCGTCGAACCCGAAGAGGCAGGGCTGACGGTCATACGCGGCGCTGTACGCAGGGTCCGTGCCCGGGGTCACAGGTTGATCGAAGCGACTGTCGGTGCCCAGCGCCCATGGGCAGAGTGCTGCGTGCGCGGTGCGTTCGTACCCATCGATGAGTTGCAGCGGACATTCGACCCACTCGAGTTCGCATCCGGTTCGAACTCACCCGCCGCCGCGTCCGCAGGCTTCGGTGAGCGCTTCCAGCTCGCCGCCTGCGCAAGCCTCCAGCGCCCCGAAGCAGTTCGCGTTCGCCGGGTTGCTCCCGCAGCGGCACGCGTTGCATTCGTCTTCGAGGTCCGGGCAGCGCTCATTGACCCACTGCTCGGGGTCCGTCGCGGAAGGGCCACCCGTACACTCCGGCTTCAGGCACTCGCCCCAGCAGTTCGCATTCACGCATGCACCGAAGTCGGCGTAGCAGGTCGCGCAGCCGACGGAGACTTCACAGGCCGCTTGGTCGCGGAGGTCGGCCACCGTACAGGCGCGGACCTCCGGGGCGCTGTCGGTCGCGCAGCGTCGCGCGAAGAAGAACGCGAAGCTCTCGGAGCTCGCGCCGTACGCGCTCTCAGCCGCGACCGGATCCGTGAACCTCGCGTCGGCGGTGCAGGCGTTCGCCAATGCCATCGGGAGCGCCGCGTTCGGATCGTGGCAGGACGCGTTGCCTCCGAGCGTGCCGGCGTCGCGGGCCGGCGTGATGCGGCCGTCGTCGCGGTCGGTGTCGCCGGTGCAGGCGGTGATTCCGAGGGAGACGATCAGGGCCGTCGTTCCGAATCGTCTCATCGTTCCCTGCTACGAATAGCGCTTTGCAAGTTGGCTTGTCGACGCGGAGATCCCGGAGGCGGATTCGCCCGACTTGCAAAGGTCCAGAGCAGGCGGCTCTCATCGTTCACGTTGAGATTCCTGCCTGCGCTCGCACTCGTCTTGGTCGCTTGCGGTCAAACGGAGCGCCCGGACGGCCTGGGCGAACCGGACGCGGGCATCGACGCCGGCGCACCGCGCGACGCCGCGACACCGGACGCCGGCGAAGCGCGCGACGCCGGCCTGCACGACGGCGGCCCGCGTGACGCCGGCGAGCCGGACGCAGGCGCCGCCGCGTTCGTCGACGACGGCCACTACATCCGCGGCCCCGTCGAAGCACCGATCTCCGACGGCGCGAACGAGACGTTCCACCTGCACGTCCAACGACACAAGAAGGTGGACGGCCAGTGGACGAACGACCCGCTGATCTACGACGACGGGCGCACGCCGGCGGACGTCTTCTTCGACACGCAGGCGCTGTGGCAGGAGTTCTATCGCGACGCCGCCCAGCGCGGGATGCCCGCCGCCGAAGTGCGCAAGCTCGTGCGCGGTATCCAGTCCTCGGCGACGACCTCCGGCGTGTACGTGGAGACCGGTCTCGGCGCGTGCGGTTACAACGGGTTCGATCGCACGATCACTTGCGGGCCCGGCACCGGCGCGGGGATGAAAGGCACGATGGCGCACGAGAGCATGCACGGCTGGGAGTGGGAGACGTTCCGCCCGACCCCCGAGCTCGACGTCCTCTTCATCGATCTGTTCTTCCGCTACACGAACCTGATCCATCACACGCGACAACAGGAGCCCGAAAAACTCAGCGGCCCGCGGTGGCGCCTCGACTATCTCAACTACGGCCTCCAGAACGCCGCCGAGTGGGGCTCGGAGACCTTCCGCGACTGGCTGTACGGCCCCGACGGCGGCGGGTGGCCCGGCAACTGGCAGTTCATGACGCTCCACGCTCCGGCGTACGAAGCGTTCTTCGATTGCCTCTGGAGCGACGGCCGCCCGCCCGCGGAGTGTGCTGTCGCTTCCTTCGGCCTGCAGCCGCCGATGCGCCACCCCGAGACGCGCCCGGAGGAGACCCTCGTCCCGGTCCAAGGCTTCACGTCCGAAGACTCGGAGGCCATCTGGAAGGTGTGCCGCGGGGCGGCGGACGCGTCGCAGTTCACCGATCGCTTCGACGCGATCGTGAGGTCGGTCGCCCCGAACCTCCCCGGCTCACCCGCGCGCCACTACGCCCTCGGCTTCGGCGACTGCAACCACGACGGCACCGTCGACTGGCTGTGCTGGTACGACGGCCCGGGCCCGACCGGCGTCGGCAACGGCGCGTACCTGTGGAACTCGAGCAACACCGAAGGCGCGTACACGTTCATCGTCAGCGGCCGCGCGGGCGACGACTACGCCGAGTACCTCCCGGACCCGTTCCTGATGCTGCCGTCGATCAACGGCTCCCTCGCGCAACCGCTGTTCCGCGAGTGGCAAGGTGCCTTCGGGAGCTGCAACGGCGCGAGCCTGTTCAAATGGTACAGCGCCGAATGGCAGGAGGCGTTCGAGGCGCGCTGATTTTTCTCCGAATAAGAACCGCGCCCTCACCGCATCAACCCGGTTGATGAGAAGACTCCTGCTCCCGACGTCGCTCCTCTTCACGTTCGCCTGCGGCGTCGACCACCCCGCCGAGCCTCGCGCCGACCTCCCCGCGGTGGACGCGCCCGACGACGAACACGCGCACATCGATCACGCCGAGGACGAGCTCGTCGCGGAACTGACGCTCGACAATGGCAACGTCGTGCGCTTCTTCGCGAACGCCGACGGCAGCGCCGGTGTGCTCGAAGAGGTCAAAGGCACCGCGGCCGTCACCGACGACCCCGAGCGGGAGACATGGAGCGTCGCCGACGTGTTCTGGGGCCTGACGGACAAGCGCGCCGAGATCCCCGAGGCGCTCCTGCGTCACCACGAACTCATGGCCGCGGACGGCGACGTCCCGCCGACGTTCATGAACGAACGCGGCTGGCTGTTGGAGCGCCTCAACAACCCGACGGTGTCGTTCGCGTCGTCGAGCCCGTGTCTGAACTCGACGTTCAACAGCAACCACTGCACGTCGTCGACGTACCCGAGCGGCCCCGCTTGCTACTTCAACACGTCGGGCGGGATCGGGTGGACCACCGGGTCCACGCGGCGCTTCAAAGCCGGCTTCTGCCTGCAGGAGGGCCAGGCCCACTCGAACCTCCACTACGAACACTTGTCCGAGCACCCGAGCATCGGCTGCCTGTCGTGCCGCGTGTCCCACGTCGTGTGGGGTGGCGGCATCAACCCCGTCACGTACTCGGCGACGACCTATAAGTCGTGGTGGTGGATCGGCCCGAGCGGCGCGAGCCGACGCAAGTGGGTCCACACGGCGAATGGATTCTCGGGCGCAGTCTACGACTGGGCGACGAAGTTCTACGCGTCGACGACGTGCGATGCGATCTGAGTTCTCCGAGGATCAGTCGAGGTCGGCTTCGGCTTCCATCCACGTCGCAATGAGTTCGTAGTTATCGACGACGCGTGAATGGTAGTGACCCCAGACGTTGCTGATGCCGACCATCGCGCCGTCGGTGAGTTCGGGCGTGAGATAGATGGCGTAGTACGTCGTGCCTTCGTCGTTGGGGACGGGCGGGAGCTTCGGGAGCGGCTCGTTCGACACGGGGCAGAACAGCTCGCACTTCGTGCCGGGAGCGATCTCGGTGGAGCCGGCCTTGCGGGCGTCGCCGTGGATCGGGCTGATGTGCGTGAGCCCTTCTTGGTCGCCCGCCTTCACGCGCAGCGTGAGCGCCGGGTGGTCGTCGAACTTCGCGTCACTGATCCCGATCAGGTTGTCGCCCTTGGGGCCGAACGCCTGCGTGAGCACGACGCGGACGTCCTCTCCCTGCGTTCGGAACTCGACGTTGGACGGGGAGCGACTGAGGGGCTTGCGGGTCTTGGGGGGCTGTTCGTTGCTCATCAGGCGGGAGCCTAATGTACCAATCCCGATCCGGCCACCTCGCGGCCGCCTGGAGCGTGTCGGCGGCGCGCAAGGGTGGCGATGCGGGCTTGATACCTACGTCAGCCGCGCGCTTTGCGCGCGCCTTCCTGGCACAGCTCGAAGCGAACCTCCACTACGGGAGGTCCGTTCTCACTAGTTGCAGGCGGGCGCGCCGGGGAACGACAGGCTCGGCCACACCGTCTTGAGCGCGGAGCGGTGCGCGTTCTTCGAGTCGTGGTTCACGCCCTGCACTTCGCAGTACGTCATCTG
>JAUHYN010000452.1 GCA_030426505.1 bacterium
CGACGCTGGTCAACGCGAACCCGCAACTGCAGCAACTCCAGCAATTTGCGCAGCAGGCGACGGACCCGCTGCTGTTGGTCGAGATGATCAAGAACAGCATGGGCCGCAACCAGCAGGGCGGCGGCGGCGGCGGTGGCGGCGGCGGCCTCGGCAACATGCTCGGCGGCCTCGGCAACATGCTCGGCGGCCTCGGATCGCAGGGCTTCGGCGGAATGCGCTCGCTCGGCCCCGGCGCGTGGAACGGCGGCAACGGCGGCGGCGTGGGGACGGCTCCGATGAGCGGGCCGGCGGCGGCGTCCTATCCGACCGGCGACCTCAACGGCGATCGCGCGCAGCAGGCGATGGAGTACCTGCAGCGCGAACTCGACCTCACGCCGGAGCAGGCCGCGGGCATCGTCGGGAACCTCGGCGTGGAGTCCGGCTCGGGTCTCGATCCGTCGGCGATCGGCGACAGCGGTAACGCGCGCGGCATCGCGCAGTGGAACGGGCCGCGCAAGCGCGCGCTCGAGTCGTTCGCCGCGGCGCAGGGCCGGTCGCCGGACGACTTCGGTGTTCAGCTCCAGTTCCTCGCGCACGAGCTGAGGACGAGCGAGAGCGGCGCGCTGGCGTCGCTGCGTCGGACGACCACCGCGGCCGACGCGGCGCTCGCCTTCTCGCGCGACTTCGAGCGCCCGGGCATCCCGCACAACGATCGCCGCGTGGCGCTCGCGCAGCAGGCGCTCCAGCGCTTCGGCGGAATGGCCCTCGCGTAGCTACACCCTCAACCCGAAGAAGCGGAAGAGCCGGAACGAGTTCATCGCGGAGAGCAGCACGAACAACGCGAGGAGGCCGACCCACCACGGCGTCCGCCCGATCGCGACGCTGTACGCGAAGTAGCCCACGAAGCCGATCGAGAAGACGCCCTGCACCGCGAACACGTGGCGGCTCGGCGGCAGGAACGACGCGCCGAACATCACGGCGTTCCAGGCCGCGAAGAACGCGAGGAACGGCGTCGGGCTCGAGAGCCACAGGCCGGCGAAGAGCACCGTGAAGATCCCGCGCGTGACGCGGCTCTTGGTGAACGGCGCGCGCATCATCTCCTTGGCGATCGGATCGATCCACCGGCGGAAGTCCGGCGACTCGGCGTACGGGACCGTGACGAAGACCGGCTCGCCGCTGCGGATCGACAGCCCGATCGCCCCGCCCGGCATGAACACGAGCGAGCTGCTCTTGGGGAGCTCCTCGCGCGCGAAGACGAGCTCGCGCCCCTCGGTCACGTGGACCGCGCGCACGTGCTCTTGGTGAAAGTTCGCGCGCCACTTGCCGCCCTTCACCGGTTCGACTTCGAAGAGGACGGGGCCGAGGTCACGATGGCTCGCCGCGGTCGAGGGGCCGGCGACGTCCGACTCGGGCGGGGCGAAGGGATCGCTCACGACCTGGGTGCGTACGATCTTTTGCGGGGCGCGGCGACGGTCAATCTCGCTCGTCCGCCGAGGGTGTACGCTCGCCCGCGTGTGGCGCGCGCGGCTCCGGTATCGTCTGCAGCATTCCGCCCGCGCCATCTTCTCGCGCGCGCCGCGCGTCCGACTGATCCACCACCTCTTCTATCTCTACAACGCGACCGTGGATGGAGAGGACAACGGCGACATGGCGATCAACGGCGAGCGCCGCGTCCTCGAGCGCTTCGCACCGGATTGCCGAGTGGTCTTCGATGTCGGCGCGAATCGTGGGGACTGGACCGAGCTCGCCCTCGCCGCGAACCCGGCGCTGACGGTCCACTGCTTCGAGCCGCTCCCCGACGTCTTCGAGGCCCTCGCGGAGCATTCGGCGCGGCCCGAGTGGCGCCACGTGTCCTGCCACCCCGTCGCGGTCTCTGATACCGACGGCGAGGCGACGATTCATTCGGGCTCGCAGTCGATGCATCGCCGAGGCGGACGTGCGCAGAGCGTCGGTTGTGTCACGCTCGACGCGTTCTGCGCGCGCGAGGGCATCGAGTCGATCGACCTGCTCAAGATCGACGTCGAGGGCAACGAGCTCCGCGTCCTCCGCGGCGCTCGTAGGATGCTCGCCGAAGGCCGGGTCGCACGCATCCAGTTCGAGTACGGCCCGGAGAACGCCCACGCCCGCGTGCTCTTGAAGGATCTCTTCGAGCTCCTGCATTCGTATGGCTTCGTGATCCATCGGATCCTCCCACGTCGAATCGAACCCGTGCCGGCGTACACGACCTGGCTCGAGAACTTTCGCTACAAGAACTTCTTGGCACTCGGCCCGGAGGCGAAGCGCGCGGACTGAGTCGCGCTCACTCCCCGAGGAGTGGGCTCTCGATCCCGACGTCGCGGGCGGGCGGGAGCGCGTCCCAGTAGGCGCGGTCGAGTGCGCCGAGGGTCCACATCGCGAACTCGGTTTGTCCGATGTCGGCGCCTGCGTCGAAGGGCTCGCGGTAGTAGGAGAGCTCGCCGTCGCCGAAGGCCATCAGGTCGCGGATGAAGAGGTTCACGAAGAGCTTGGCGCCGATCGCGTCGGCGATCGGGCGGAAGGCGGGGAGATCGGCTTCGTCGATCTCGATGATCTCCGGCGGGCGGTCGAGCATCGCTTCGATCGCGCGGTAGGCGTCGACGTCGTCCGGGCGCACTTGGACGCGGATCTCGGGGACCGCCGCGCGGGCCTCGACCGCCTTCGCGGGGTCGCTCACGGAGACCGACGCTTGCTCGATCATGCCCGCGTCGCGGATCGCGAGCGCGACGAGGTCGGCGCGGCCGGTCTTCGTGTCCACGTCGATGTCGATGCGATCCTTCGCGAGCGCGAGGAGCGCCTCGAAGCTCGGGACGCGCTCGCAACCGAACTCGCCGCGGAAGCCGTCGGCGAGCAACGGGACGGCGGTGACTTCGTCGAACGTCATGTCGCTCACCTCGCGGTCCACGCCGGTGGTGCGTTCGAGCGAACCGTCGTGCATGACGACCAGGCGATCGTCGCTCGTGTGGCGGACGTCGATCTCCACGGCGTCCGCGCCGACGAGGATCGCGAAGCGGACGGCCGAGAGGCTGTTCTCCGGCGCGAACAGCGCGAGGTTTCCGCCCGCGCCGCGGTGCCCGACGACGAGCGGGCGATCGCAGTCCGCGTCGAGGAAGCAGCCGGGCGCGACTTCCGGGCGCACCGGCGGCGGTTCCGCCGCGCGGCAGTCGAACTGGGCGTGCTCGAGCGCGATGGGCGCGGGCGCTTCGGGCGTGGACCCGCAGCCCACCACACACGCCAGGATCGCGAAGCGCCGGAGCATCGGCGCACCATCATCGGCGCGGGCGGAGAACGCAAGCGGTCGCGAGGGCGCCGCCGCTCGGGCGCGCGGTGCCCGACGCGCTCCGTCGAAGAAGCTCGTCGCGTCCGCGGCTCGGCGACGATGCTCCGCCGCACCGACCCAATGCGGTCCCGACGGATCTCCTCGCGTCCGCGGCTCGTCGCCGATGCTCGACCAGCGCGGTGCCCGCCGCGCTCGTCCCTTGCGCTGCTCGGCTGCGCTGCTCCGCGCCCGTCGACGACGCTGGTCGCCGCCTCCGCCGCTCAGTCCCCGACCGTCTCCGCCGCCCACACCAACGCGTCGTCGATCGTCGGCGCCGCGTCCATCCGCGCGCGGGCCTCCAGCGGCTCGATCCACGTCGGGTGCAGGCCGCGCCACGTCGTCGTGTCGAGGTCGATCCACAGCGGGCGCTCCGCCGCGAGGTCGACCAGATGAACGACGTCCGCGACGCCGAGGATGTCGAACACGTAAGCGCTCGCCGGCGGCGTGCGCGACAGGACATCGCGCCACGTGCTGAACGTCGGGCCGATCGTGGCCGCGTCGAACGCGTCGTAGAGCGCCTGGGCGAAGAGGCCCTCGATCGCCGCCTCCGGTCCGCGCGCCACGAGCGCCACCGGGCGGTCGCCGATGAGCGGGATCGCGCGCATCGCCTCGCGGACCTGCGCGAGATCGAACGCGCGATGCACCGCGAGTGTGTCGCCGAGCAGGAAGTTCGACGCCATCAACCACGTCTCCGGCGCGGCGATCTCTCCTCGTCCCCGCGCGCCGACGTACAGCGCGGTCACGCCCGCTCTGCGCGCTGCGGCGTGGACACCGGACAGCGGGGCGCCGCTCGCGTCGGTCACCAGGACGACCGGCGCTTCGGGCGACGCCACGAAGAGCGTCGCGGGGAGGCGCACGCCCGGGCTGGTCTCGAACACGTAGCGCTCGATCGGATCGCCGAAGATCGACGTCACCGCGTCGATCAACTCCGGCTCCGGGACCGCGTCGCGCGGCGCGTCGAGGTGTTCGAAGATCCGCGCGCGCATCGTCGCGCGGTCCACGTCCCCGAACGCGGGCAGCGCCTCGATCGCCTCTTCCGCGCGCTCGCGCGCGAGGCGGGTGATCGGCGTCCGCGTCGCGACGCGCCCCGACGATGAGACCCAGAGGTCCACGTCGTCCTCGTCGAGGAGGTCGAGTTCGCCTTCGTCGATCGGATCGCCCGGGCCGCCGCTCAGCGCGGCGTCGACGAAGCCGTACATGCGCTCGCGCATCGGGCGGTCGTAGGTGTGGCCGACGTCGAACGCCGCGTGTTGGATCGCGCCGCCCATCAACTCGTAGCGGACGCCCGCGAGCGCGACGGATTCGATCGCGCCGCCGATCGGGAAGCCGCGATCGCGCTCCCCCGACAACACCAGGTACGGTCGCGGCGCGGGGATCGACGCGATCTCGCCCATGTCCGTGAAGCCCGCGACGCCGGGCACGTACGAACACGGGTCGTGGTACTCGCCGGTCGCGAGGAAGGCCTCGAACGTCGTCACGTACGAGGTCGGGATCGCCGCGGTCACGCGGTCGTCGTACGCGGCGAAGTAGAGCGTGTTGAGGCCGCCGCCGGAGTATCCGGTCACGGCGACGCGCGTGGGATCGATGTCCGCGCGTGTCTCGAGGTAGTCGAGCGCGCGCACCGAATCCCAGACCGCCACCGAGACGTTCGACAACCCGGTGAGCGCGAGCCGCCAGTGGTACTTGTGTTCGTTGCCGGAGACCTGACGCTCGCCTTGCCCGAACGGGTCGTAGACGATCGACGCGAAGCCGAGCTCCGCGAGGCGCGCCGCGCGGGTCGTCGCGAAGTGCGAGCGCTTCTCGAGCCCGTGTCCGAGCGGCGACACGACGACCGGGTACGGCGGCTGCCCGGTCGTCGGCACGTAGACGTTCGCCGTGACGATCACGCCGGGCCGCGACTCGAACCGGACGACGTCGATCAGGTACTCGTCGCGCTCGACCGTACGCACGACCTCCGCGTTCAGCGGCGTGCGCTCCGGCTCGGGCGCGAACCCGAGCGCGGCGGCGAGGCGCGGGCGCAGCTCGGCTTTGCGGTTGTCCCAGTGAATCGGCTCGAGCGGGACGGGGATCGAAGCGCGGCGCCGCTCGCTCTCGAGCACGAGCTCGTCGTGCATCATCGTGTCCGCGACGTCTGGATCGAGCAGGCGCGCGCGCTCGGCCTCGAAGGCGACGTCGACGTCGAGCCCGTTGGTCACGAACACTGCGTCCACGACCTCGACGCCCTCACCCACGTCGTGGACGACCAGGCGCGTGGGGCCGTCGAGCTCGACCTCGCCCGCGCGCGCCCACGTGAAGCCGCGGGTCGGGGACACGCCGTGCGTGGGCTCGAAGGTCACCCCGCCCAGCTCGACCGCGAACGCGCGGTCCTCGCCGTCTGTGAACGCGCGGACCCAGACCGCGTAGGTGCCGGGCTCGAGATCGATGTCGGCGCCGGGCGCGCCGTCGGCGACGCGGTTCGCGACGCCGGAGGTGAGGAAGCCCGTCCCCGAGTAGGGGACGAGGTTGGTCTGCCGCCGCCAGGACGAGTCGAGCGCTTCGCCTTCGATCCACCGGTGGCAGCACGGCGACGCGACGTAGGTGGGGTGGACGACCCACCACGACTCGTCGATCGAGGGGGCGCCGACCTCGCCGGGCGCGGGCGTGTCGGCCGCGCCGCCCGCGGGGGCGTCGGGCGCCGCACAGGCGCAGGCGAGCAGGAGTAGGGCGACGGGGTGTCGCACGGGGGATCTATACGCGCCCCGCGCGGGGATGGGCGAGGGGGTTCAGTAGCAGAACGAGATGATCGCGTTGGTCGGGCTCGCCGTGCTCGGCTGCCACGTGCCCATCTGCGAGACCGTGTTCCAGTTGACGTAGCCCGCGGTCCAGTACTGGTTGTTCGACAGCGTCTGCGAGACGGTCGCCACGACCATGCCGCGGATCGCCACCTGGACGGTCGCGTTGACCGGCCCGTTGGAGCGGTCGTTGAAGAGGTGGACGACGACGCGGTACTGGCCGTTCTCCGCCACGCTCAGGTTGATGTTCTCCGGGCCCGGGCCGAAGAGGTCGTCGCGGTCGAGGAACGGGTTGTCCTGCGGCTGACCGGCCACGCCCCAGTCGGGGTTCGTGTTGCAGAAGCAGACGTCGCCCGGCGCGTCGAAGAGCAGGCCGCCGCCGGGGCGAATCATGTGCAGGTCGACGTCGTGCTGCATGCCCGGCCACGTGAGCGTGACCGAGATGTCGGTGAGCGAAGGCGGCGGCGGGTCGGTCGTCGCGGAGATCGGGACGTTCACGGCGCCGCCCGGGGCGTTCGACTGCACCTCGAGCATCCCGTTGTACGAAGCGACGACGCCGTTGTCGAAGTACTCGACCGCGAAGGTGGTCGTCTGACCCGCGTTGAGCGTCGTGCCGACGGCGGGCGCCGACGGGATCGTGAAGCGGCCGCTCGCGTTGTTCGTGAGGCGCACGAGGTTCAGCACCAGCGGCGCGCTGCCGTCGTTCCGCACCATCACCGAGCGCGACGCGTTCGTCCCGCGCGGCACACCGCCGAACGCGATCGGGTTCGGCGTCACCGTGATC
>JAUHYN010000453.1 GCA_030426505.1 bacterium
ACCTCTCCACGAACACGGTCGACTTCTTCTACCAGTTCTTCTCGAGCATCAAAGGCTTCCAGAACCGCAACAAGTTCGCGTTCTCGGCGATCGTCGGCGACGCACCGAGCGGGTGCAGCGGTGCCGGCGGCGGCGCGCAGGCCGGCCCGCGCTACATCGAGATGGCGCAACGGACGGGCGGTGTGTTCGAGTCGATCTGCAGCTCGGACTGGTCGCGTTCGCTCGAGGACCTGTCGCGGACCGCGTTCGGGCTGAGGAACCAGTTCTTCCTCAGCGGGCAGCCGGTCATCCCGACCCTCGAGGTCTTCATCGACGGCGCGATGCTCCCGGCCAACGATGGCGGCATCATCAACTGGACCTACGACTTCGGGACGAACGCGGTGGTGTTCACGCCGTTCGCGACGCCGGAGCCTGGCACGCAGGTCGATATCAGTTACGCTGCGCAGTGTCTCTGAGCCCCGCCGAGGACTACCGAAGACTGAAGGCCGCCGTCGCGGGTGAAGCGTTGCCCGTCGCGGTGGTCGATCTCGACGCCGTCGACGCGAACGTCGCGCGCCTCGTCGCGCCCGTCCGCGCTGCGAACAAACACCTCCGCATCGCGTCGAAGTCCGTCCGGTGCGTCGCGCTCCTGAAGCACATCATGGGCCTCGACGACGTGTTCCGGGGCGTCATGGGGTTCAAGGTCGACGAGGCCGCCCACCTCGTCGCGGCGGGGTTCGACGACGTCTTCGTCGCGTACCCTTCGATGGCCGAGCGCGACGCCGAGACGCTCGCGTCGCTCGCGCCGCGCGTGTCGATCGCGGTCGACGACGCCGAACACGTCGCGCGCCACGGGCGCGCGGGGGCAGCGGCGGGCGTGGAGATCCCGCTCGTGATCGACGTCGACATGTCGCTGCGGTGGCTCGGCGATCGCGTCCACCTCGGCGTGCGGCGCAGCCCGATCGCCGACGTCGACGCGGTCCGCGCGCTCGCCGCGAATATCCGCGACACACCCGGCGTGAAGCTGCACGGCGTGATGGGCTACGAGGCGCAGATCGCGGGCATGACCGACGCGAGCCCGTACTCACGCCTCCTCAACCTCCCGAAGCGGGGGATCAAGCAGCTCAGCCGCGGGCCGGTCGCGAGGTTGCGGCGCGACATCGCCGAAGCGCTCCGCGCCGACGGCCACGCGATCACGATCTTCAACGGCGGCGGTTCGGGGAGCGTCCACTGGGCGACGGCGGAGGACGCGCTCACCGAAGTCACCGCCGGCTCTGGCTTCCTCGACAGCCACCTCTTCGACTACTACCGCGCGCTCGAGCTGCGCCCCGCGGTGTTCTTCGGCGTGCAGGCGGTGCGTCGACCGGCGCCGGGCATCGTGACCTGTCACGGCGGCGGCTACGTCGCTTCGGGGGAGGCGGGGCGCGATCGCCTCCCGCGGCCGTACCTGCCGGCCGGGTTGGAGCTGTTCGATCTCGAGGGCGCCGGAGAAGTGCAGACGCCGCTGAGCGTGCCGGCGGGGGTCGAGGTCGCGCTGGGCGATCCGATCTTCTTCCGCCACGCGAAGGCGGGCGAGCTCGCCGAGCACTTCGCGGAGTACGTCTTCGTGCGCGGCGATCGGATCGTCGAGCGCGCGCCGACCTACCGCGGCGAGGGGCGCACCTTCCTCTGAGTCGCCCGGCGCGCACTCAGATTTTTGCGGCGCGCCCGCGTGATCGCGAGGCCGGCGAGGTGGTCCCACAGTTGCGTGACGAACCCACCATGAGCTCCAGTGCCAGCGTTCGGAAGTCCGCTCCGCTCTTCGCGGCTCCCTTCGTGCCTGCTCGCCGCGCGGCCTGTCGGCCGCCCTTCCGGGCTCCTCAGTTGTTGGGGCCCACCCAACGCCTTCCGGAGCGCGACGACCAGACACGAAGGGCGCTCGCGAAAACTCGGAGCGGACTTCCGAACGCAGGCACTAGCCTCGCGCTCGCGCTCCTCCTCTTCGCCTGCGGCGAGACCCCGCGTCCGGATCCGGGTCCGGTCGACGGCGGCCCGGTCGATGGTGGCTCGGCGCGCGACGCCGGGGTCGATCGCGACGCCGGCGCCGGCCGCGACGGCGGCAACCCCGATCCCAACGCGCTGTGCCCGCCTGGCGCGACGCTCTCGTACTACTCGCTCGTCGCGCCGGATCCGCTCCCGCCCGCGAGCGCGCTCCAGCTCCCGAATCTGCCGAACGGCGTCGACGTGATCGGCGCCGATCCGGAGGGCGTGAGCAGCGGCGTTCGACTCGACGTGTGCGAGACGTCGAGCGGCCCGGTGCTCGCCGGCGTGCTCTTCCACGTGTGGGGGCCGCAGTACTACGTGCCCGACGCGACCGTGTCGGCGCCGACGATGAACCAGGTCCAACACCCCGAGGGCATGGTCTACGAGACGCGCTTCCCGCCGGATCGCCTTTCGGTCGACGGGCTCGCGGCGGCCATCGCCGGCGATCCGTCCTCGCTACGGATCCGCGTGATGTTGCAAGACGGCTTGCTCTTCCAGGGGCACGACGACTTCGTCGCCGTAGCGTCCGGGAACGTGAGTTCGAACTCGATCGTCTACAACGCGATTTACGTGGTCGTCGGAGCGATCGTGCCCGGCAACGTGTTCGACGATCTCGAGTGCCCGTTCAACGAGTACCCGCGCACGGCGAGCTTCGCGCTCGACACCGCGTCGTTCGACGTCCGGTACTGCGCCTTCCAGGGCGGCGGCGAGACGGAGGGCTACCGGATCGAACACCTCACCGTGACCGACACGAACGCCGCGCTCGCGCCGGCCGAGCAGGTGCCGTTCGTGTTCGAGGGCGCAGAGGCCGTGGAGTCCGTGCTGAACTACCAATGGAACCACCACAACGCGTGTGACTCGTTCCACCTCGCGCTCCCGCACGCGGACTACGCGGCGAGCACGGCGCCGCTCGCGGGCTGCGGGACGACCGTGCCGAACGCGCCCCCGCGCCGGTGGGACGACCCGCCGGGACCGGTCCTCTTCCGGCTCCGCTACCACGGCGGCGCCTGGGTCGACGGCGCCATGGCCAGCTGCTCGCACTACCTCTACTGCGACCGTTGATCGGGATTATCCCGGCGTTCGCGCAAGGGGGCTCATGTGTCCCCTTGCACGACCGAACAGATCGTTTCAGAGGTGGAGTACTTGGAAGGTTGGGCGCTGTGGACACCCCTGAGGCGAGCCCTGTTGGGGTTCGCGTTGCTCGCGGCCGTCGCGTCGACGGTCGAGGCGGTCGAGCCGGAGCCGGAGCCGCGGATCATCGGTCGGCTCTTCGGCGCGAAGAACGCCGCGCAGGTCCGCACGGGCCTCTGGATCGGCTTCCTCAGTCGCGGGTTGTTCTCGTTCATGCAGCAGTCCGAGGTGGTCGGTCCGCCGGACTCGGCGGTGGGGCGGGGGTCCGGGATCATCAGCGAGGTCGGACTGAAGCTGACGGTCGGTGACTACGACTTCGCGGTCTCCGCGCTTACCGACGAGCTGCTCTCGCCGTCCGACGACGCGATCGACGAGCTCGTCGAGAACCGCATCGCGCGCACGGTGTTGCGTGAGTTGATCGGTGAGTTGAAGAGCCGCGCGCTCGAGGAACTCATCGGGACCGAGATCGGGTTCCAGCTCCGGCTCGGTAACTTCGAGGGGAGCGTCGACGGTCGGCAGTTCGGCTTCCGCGACAACCGCGTGTGGGTCGGCTCGGCGAACGACACCTGGAACACGTCGTTCCTCTCGGGCCAGATCTCCGCCGGCCTCGGCGAAACGGTCGACGCGCTGTTCCTCCGCTACACGCGCTTCTCCAAACCCCAGGCGATCGAGATCATCGGCGTGGATCCGCCGGGCCTCCAGACGGCGCGCGTCAACGCGGTCGGGTTGGGTGTGACCTTCGAACGCGAGATCACTTCCGAGGAGCTGATCGACTTCGAGTACCAGGTCTCGGCGATCCCGCTCACCGGAATCGCGGTGGTGGACTACGGCGCGTGGGGTTCGCTCGTCGCGCCGCTGTTCGAGGCGGAGCTCTCGGTCACCGTCGTGAGCGTCATCGATCTCGCGGGGTGGATCGCGATCAAGCCGTACGCCGGCTTCCGCGCGAATCTGATCTCCCCGATCGGCGGCGCGTTCGGCGGATCGACGCTCGACGAGAACGAGATGCTCTTCCTCCTCCCCGACTACCTCATCTGGGGCCCGATCTTCGGGATCGAGGTGCTGCTGTGAGGCGCGCGCTCTTCATCGTCGTCGCGTTCGCCGCGGGCTGCAGCCTGAAGGACCCGACCGTTCCGTGCGCGGGGCCGGACGACTGCCTGTTGCCGCTCGTCTGCTGCCAAGGTGGCGGCGCCGTCGACCTCGTCGGCGCGACGGGGCCCGTGTGCCTGTCGCGCGAGCTCTGCGCCGCCGGCGGCGGCGACTACACGCCGTTCTTCCCGGAAGACGCGCCGTGCGGGCGCGCGGCCTCCGGCGAGGGCTGCGCACCCGGCCTCGTCTGCGGCGACCGCACGCTCACCTGCCTCGCCGCCGACACGTGCGCGTCGCGCCCCACGCCTCCGGACGTGACGTACGACGACGGCGCCACTTGCGGCGCGGACGTCGACTGTCCCGGCGGCGGCGTCTGCTGCGGCATCGATTGGATCGCGCGCGATGGGCAGTGTGCTTCGGTCGCGCAGTGCGGTGCGACGAACGGCATCGTCGTCCCGCAGCGCGACGGCGGGGTGTCGAGCCCCGACGCGGGTTCGGACGGAGGCGTGGTCGCGAGCCTCGCCCAGCGGATCTGCGAGCGCGCGTTCTGCGACGTGCGCGGCGAGGCTCCGCCGAACAACGCGCAACGCAACGCGTGTGTCGACATGTTCGCGAGCGGTACGGACGGCGAGGGGCGCACCGGTGTCGTCGCGTCCGAGGCCTGCCTCGCCGCGGTCGAAGCGTCCCGCGGGTTGTGCGGCGTGGCGTTCCGTTGGCGCGACGTCGTCGTCCCCGAGGTGAATCGAACGCAACCCGTCTTGCCGGGGCCGTGCTACGCGCCGATGCCGACGCAACCGCTCGCTTCGTCGGCGTGCGCCACGTTGGTCGACCGCGGGCTCACGAACGACGTCGCGGCGTGCGCGACGTGGGTGTCGAGCCTCTCTCACGATCTGCTGTCCAGGTTCACGGGCGCGACGACGCCCCTCGATCCGCTCGAGCTCGGGTACGCGGCGCGACCGCTGCTCGGCCGCTGCACGGAAGACGCGCACTGCCCGTACGGCGCGACGTGTCTGCGGGACCTCGCACCGGGCGGCGTGTGTACCGTGCCTTCCTGTCGCGCGAACGCGACGTGTACGAACCTCGGCGGCGTCTGCGACGGCGACTTCTGCACGCTGGCGTGCAATCCGATGCTCACGAACGTCGCGGCGCGCCAGGTCCCGGCGGGGCAGTGTTCGGCGCGCATCCCGCTCGACGGGGAGCCGCGGCAGCTCGCCTGCGCGGCGCGCATCTCGGGGGGCGTCTGCGTCCCGGCGCTCGATCCTTCGGCGTGTGTTTCGGGCGCGGAGCCGCTCGACGACATGGGCGTGGGCGCCGTGACGGGCGCGTACCAGTGTTCGCTCACGACCACGTCGACGCGCGCGTTGTTCTCGCGCTGCACCCCGGGCGATCCGGATCCGTGCCTCGAGGGCGCGTGCCCCGGCGACGTCGTCGACCCGCGCTGCATGAGCCCGTGCGTGGTCACGCCGGTCGGCGTCGACGGACCGACGTGCCCGACGGACCAAGTCTGCACGCACCCCACGACCGCGGGGTGGGGCGCGGCGGGGTACTGCTTCCGCGCGTGCCCGTCGAGTCGCGTGTGTCCGGACGGAAACGCCTGCGTACAGGGTTGGCCGGACCGGTACTGCCCGTAGCGCGCCACGCGTCGTCGCGCGGTAGAGTCCGTCGCCCATGATCGTCGTCGGCCTCGACTGTGCCTCGAACCCCAAGCACGTGGGACTCGCGCGCGCCGCGTGGACGACCGATGCGGGGCTCAGCGTCGCCGAGGCGCGGGTCGCGTCGAGCGCGGAGGACATCATCGACACGATCGTCGCGTGGCTCGGCGCGGACCGCGCGGGCTTGCTCGCGATCGACGCGCCGCTCGGGTGGCCGGCGCCCCTCGCCGCCGCGCTCTCCGATCACGCCGCGGGCGGATCCGTCGCGCCGGAAGCGAACGCGATGTTCCGTCGGCGCACCGATCACCTGATCAAGCAACGCGTCGGGAAGCTGCCGCTGGACGTCGGCGCGGATCGAATCGCGCGCACTGCGCACGCCGCGCTGCGGATCCTCGAGCAGGTGCGGCGCCACCTCGACGTGCGGCTCGCGTGGCGCTCGGGTCCGTTCGAGGGCTACCGGGCGATCGAGGTGTATCCGGCGGCGACGTTGAAGACCCGCGGCGCGCGGTCGAGCGGATACAAGGGCGCCGAGCGGCGGGCGCAGCGCGAAGAGATCATCGAAGCGCTCGCGCTCCAGCTCCCCGACGCGACGCGCGCCGGCGCCGAGGCCACCGACCACGTCCTCGACGCGATCCTGTGCGTGGTGGCGGGCGAGGACTTCCTCACCGGGGCGGCGGTGCCGCCCGACGACATACCGCTCGCGAAGCGCGAGGGCTGGATCTGGGCCCGCTGAGGGCGTGCGTCGCGTCACGGGGCGGTGACGCCGGGTCTCTTTCCGTGTCTTTTCGGACGGGCGGTGCGGATTGCGCGCCGCGGCGTCGCAACCCGGGTGTCAGAATCGGCGGCGATGGGTTCCAACGACCGCAGGTACCTCGACGACGTGCCCGACGAGGTCGTGGCACGGCTGCGGGCGATCTGTTCGGAACTGCCCGACGCGTACGAGGAATCGGCGTGGGTCGGCGTGCGGTGGCGGGTGCGCGCGAAAACGTTCGCCCAC
>JAUHYN010000454.1 GCA_030426505.1 bacterium
CGTGCGGTTGTCGGTGACGACGACGCCGATCCACTTCTCGGTCTCGGTGCGGTCGCGCGTGAGGCGCTCGGTCGCGCCGAGGATCTCCGCGGTGATCGGCGCGGACGGCGACAGCGACAGCGTCGTGCTGCTGCCCGGCGCGATCGGGACGTTGACGTCGCGCGAGACGTTCGAGCCGTACGTGTCGGTCGTCTTGTAGATCGCCGCGACCTGGTTCCACTGACCGCTGCGGTCGACCACGAACTCCTGGCCCTTGATGCCGTCGGGGTTCTGGGCGGTCTGCACCTCGGAAGCGATGTCGTCGAGGAGGCGGCAGAGGTTCTCGTAGCTCATGCCCATGCGCGACACGAGGCCCTGCGGGTGCGTCTGGATGAACGCGAGATCGGTGAGGCCGGAGCCGGCCGGCGCGCGCAGGTACGAATCGCAGAACGCGTCCCAGTCGGCCTGCGTCGCGAGCGACACGCGGCGACCGCCCGCCTCTTCCAACGTCACGCGGTTCTCGCTGGCGACGAGGTCACTCGCGATCTGGCGCGGGATGAAGCTCCCGAGGCGCTCCCCGTTCCGGCCGTCGAGGACGGGGGCAAAGTTTCCTTCGGTTCCGCGGCGATCGCGTACGTTGACGTTCGGCATGGCTGCTATCCCACATTATCGGACACGAACGGATTTCGTTGCGGGTTTCACTCATCGGAAAGGCGTGTGATCCCGGTCGGTTTCAGGCGATGTGCGACTTCGGTCCCTCCAACCGGTCGTCGAGGGCGAGCGCCTCGAACACGGACCGCTGCAGGGCCGCCTGGGCGGTGTTGAGCGCCTCGGGCCCGGCCGAGCGGCGCGGATCCACGACCGTGCGGAGCGGCCGCGGGCCGTCCATCTCGATCAGGCCCACGATCGCGTCCGCCACCAGCGTGGGCGGCGGGGCGTCGTCCGTCGCGCGCTGCGCGCCGAGTCGGCCCCAGAACGCGTCGGGCGCGTCGCCCGAAGGGCCGAGGTTCGCGAGGCACGCGGCGTCGTCCGCCTTGCGCATCGCCGCCAAGAAGTTCGTCGCGAAGCCGCCGGGCTCGACGATCACCGAGTCGATCCCGTCCGGCGCGAGCTCGTAGCGGTACGACTCCGCGAGCCCTTCGAGCGCGAACTTCGAAGCCGTGTAGGCGCCGCAGTACGGGACCACCATTCGGCCGAGCGTCGACGAGACGTGAACGAGTAACCCACCGGCCCCGCGGTCCCGCATCGCGCGGAGCGCCCACCGGTTCACGCGGTGTGGGCCGTAGACGTTGAGGTCGAACAGAGCGTGCATCGCCTCGGGGGTGAACGCCTCCGTCATGCCCATCGATCCGGCGCCCGCGTTGTTCACCACGACGTCGATGTGACCCTCCGCTTCGAGCGCGGCGCGGACCGCCTTCTCCACCATGATGTCGTCCGTGACGTCGCACTCGATCACGTGGACGCGGCCTTCGCCCTCGAACGCACGCAGCGCCTCCGCAGCCTCGGCGTTGTCGCCGTGCGGCGCGCGCATCGTCGCGAACCCGTTGTGTCCCCGCGCGAGGAGCGCCTCCGTGGTGAGCTTGCCGAAGCCGCTGCTGGAACCGGTGATGAAGACGTTCTTCATGGCCTAGGGCAGTACCACGCCCCGACGACCAGCCTAAGCCGCACGCATGTTCCCGATCTGCTGCCGAAGCGTCGCGCGGCCGCCACGTGGCGGGACGAACATTCGGAGTGTGCGCTTCACGGTTCGAGCACCTCGTCGTCAGTGACCTCCACATCTCGGGGGGCGGGCACGACGACGCGCTCGTCGACTTCCTCACCTGGCATCACGACCACCCGCCCGGAGACGATCGCGCCTGGCGCCTGATCGTCGCGGGCGACGGCATCGACTTCCTCCACGCGAGCCTCGACGCCGACGAACACACCGAGGAGCGCGCCATCGCGACCCTCGAGTCGATCGTCGCGCGTCACCGCGAGACGTTCGCCGCGCTCGCCGCGTTCGTCGGGCGCGGCCACGAGCTGGTCTTCGTGGGCGGCAACCACGACGCCGAATTGCACTGGGACGGCGTGCGGGCGCGGCTCCGCGGCCTGCTCCTCGAGCTCTACGTCGAGCGGCTGAAGGGCCGCACCACGGACGTCGCGAAGATCCACGCCTTCTTCACGCGCGTGCGGTTCTGTCCGTGGTTCTTCCTGGAGCCCGGCGCGCTCTACGTCGAGCACGGGCACCAGTACGACGAGCTGTGCTCGTTCGAACACGTGCTCTACCCCGTCGGGCCGGACGAGCGGATCGAGGCGCCGGTCAGTCACGTCACGCTGCGCAAGTTCAAGGACCTCGTCCACCGCCTCGATCTCTCGCGCGTCGAGTACTGGGGCCTCGGCGACTACCTCGGTTGGGCCGCGTCGCTCCCGCGGCGACCGCTGTTCGAGTCGGCCGTGACGTACCTGTCAAGCCCGCAGTGGTTGGTCGGGCTCGCGCGTCGGCTCGCGCGTCCGCGCGGCGAGGTCGGCCGCATCGTCGGTGAGCGCGCGGAGGAGATCGAGCGCGAGTTCGGCCTCGACGACACGACCCTCGCGCGGATCGACGCGAACCGCCGCGCGCCCGCCGGGCGACGCTGGACGTCCGGCCTCACGATGCTCTTCTACGATCAGATGGCGTTGTTCGGGCTGAGCCTGGCGCTCCTCACCGGCTGCCTCGTCACGCCGACCTCCGCGATCACGCGCGCCGCGATCGGCGCGGTGGTGGTCGGCGGCACCGTCCTCTTCTCGCGTCGCCTCGCGCGTCGGCGGAGCGTAACGGCGCACGACAAGCTCGTGGACGGCGCGCGGGCCGTCGCGCGGATCGTCGACGCCGAACACATCGTCTTCGGCCACACCCACGTGCCGATCGTCGCGCCGGCCTCCGACACGAGTACCTACGTGAACACCGGGAGCTGGACCCACGAGGGCGGCCGGACGTTCTTCACGCTCCACGGCCACGACGCCGCGCTGTGCCGGTGGAGTACCGAGCTCGGCCGCCCCGTTCGCCTCGAATCTGCGAACGCCCCGGCCGGCCCCGCGCTCGCTCCGTCCACGTTCGACCTCCCGCGGTTTGCGTGACGGGAGCCTCCGTCAAATCCCGAGCAGCTTCGGGAGGCGCTCGAGCATCAGCTCGTCGGCGTGCGCCGCGCTGTCGCCGAGCGCGATGACGTCGAGCTTGCCGGACCCGGCGAGCGGCCCCACGTTGTAGAGCACGAAGCGGCCCCGCTTCGTCTCGGCGTCGAAGAGGTCTTCGCCGATCGCCTCGACGATCGCGTTGAAGTCGGCGCCGACGAGCTTCGGGTGGACGACGTCCTGCGCGCGGTACTCGGGCCGCGGGCGCCCCACGAGGCGGTCGACCATGTGCATCGGCGTGCTCGTCCCGCCCCAGCGGCCGTTGCACTCCGTGAAGGCGATCGAGAAGTCGCCGTCCGGCGCGTCCACGAGGAAGTCGAACGAGCAACGCCCCACGTAGCCCATCGCCTGGAACCGCTCGGCCACCGCGACGGAGGCCTTCGCGAGCGCGCCGTCGATCGCCGCCCCGAGCCCGCTCGGACGCGAGCCGACGAACACGCGCGTGTCGCCCGCGAGGATCTGCTCGTACACGCCGTCCACCACCGGCGCGCCCTCCGCGGGGATCGTGAGCTGCGTGGACGGCGAGCAGTCGGTCGCCCACCACGCGACGGCGAGGATCTCTTCGCCATCGACGCACTCCGTCTCGGCGAGGAAGCCGCGCACGAGATCGATCTGCTGCGCGCCGGTCATCGCGCGCACCACCGAAGACTCGTAGACGCGGTTGCCCATCGCGGACGCACAACGCGTCCGCTTGAGGCCGACGCGATCGTGCCGCGACGCGATGTCGACGAGCGCCGCCGCGAGCCGCTCGACCTCGGTCCCCGCGACCGTCTCCACGAGGAAGGCGTCCCCGAGCGTCTCGCGGACGACCGCGCTCAACGCGGCCTTGTCGTTCGCGACCCAGGTCGCGACGGGCGGCGGCGCGATGACGCGCACGTCCACGCCGGCCGCGTCGTGCAGCTTCGCCGCGAGCGCCCACGTGTCCTCGTTGCCCATGTACGGGAAGATCGTCAGCGCGCCCGCGTCCTTCGCGACCTTCACCAGCGTGTCGAACGCCGCGCCCGACGAACACGCGCGCGAGACCGCGAGGGGCGCGTCGCCGCCTTCCGCGTGGACGAACGTCGTGCGCCCGAACCCGAGCTTGTCGCGGCAGTAGGCCTCGTAGCCGTCGACCGTCGGCGTGACCGCGGCGAACAGATCGCCGTCTTGGGCGCGGACGCGCGCGCGGTGTTGGTACAGCTCCACGCCCGGTACACCGGAGAGGAACGGGATGGCCGAGACGTCATCGAGGCACAGGCGCGGCCCGCGCGGCGCGACGCCGGGCTTCACGCGGAGGTGTTCGTACGGTGCGAGCGCCGCTGCGATCTCGGCCGGTTCCACACCGGACGGCATGCCATCGATGGCGCGATCGGGCCAGCCTCCGAGGCCGCGCGCTTCACGCGACCGACTTCTTGCCGAAGCCCTCCCACGCGATCGCGTGGCGCTCGAGCAGCTCGAGGAAGTCGGGCGGCGGCGGCGCGCTGAGCGTCATGCGGGTGTCGAGGCCCGGGTGATGGAACGTCGCGGAGTACGCGTGCAGCGCCTGGCGGTGGTGTCCGATCCGCTCGGTGAGCTCTTCGTCCGGGATGCGTCCGCCGACGGCCTCGATGAAGAGGTGCTCGTCCTCCGAGTAGAGCTTGTCGCCGAGGATGCGGTGGCCGGCGTGGAGGAGGTGGACGCGGATCTGGTGTTGGCGCCCGGTCTTCGGCGCGCACTTCACGAGCGCGGCGCCCTCCCCGCGCGCGAGCACCTCGAAGTGCGTGAGCGCGGGCTGCGCGCCGTCGCCGCCGACCTCCATGAGGCAGCTCGTCAGCGAGTCGGGGACGAGGCGGAGCGGGACATCGACCGTCTCGGTATCGAACGCGGGCGCGCCCTCGACGACCGCGAGGTACGTCTTCTCGACCTCGCGGCGCGCGAACTGCTGCGTGAGGTGCGACGCCGTCGCGTTGTCGCGGCCGAGGAGGACGAGGCCGGAGGTCTCCTTGTCGATGCGGTGCGCGAGATCGAGATCGGGATCGTCCATGCGCTCGCGGAGGATTCGGATCAGCGTGCGGTGGTACGCGGACGCGGTCGGGTGGACCACGAGGTCGCCCGGCTTGCACACCGCGACGACGTGTTCGTCGGCGAACACGATCGGGATCTCGATGTCGTGTGTGGGGCCCTCGTCGAGCGGCTTGCGCTTCATGACGATCGTCTCGCCGTCGAAGACGCGGAGCGAGGGCTTGTCGACGATCGCTCCGCCCGGCTCCTTGCGCACGTTGCCGAGCCGAATCACGCGCGCGACGAGCGAGCGCGACATCCGCTTCACGCGCCGCGACAAAAACGTATCGACGCGGGTGCCGTGCTCGTGCGGATGCACGACGAACGGGACGTCGATGAGGCGCTCGGCCACGGCGCCCCCACTCGAACCCGACCGGACGGAGCCCGGCAAGTTCGGTTTTCGCGCGCGCTCACTCGCAGGGGCGGCTGTCGCCGAGGTAGCGCGTCGTCCGGTAGAACGCCTCGAGCTTGGCCATGTGCGGCGCGAGCGCGTCGCCGAGCCCGGGGCGCGAAGGGCACTTCGGGCACCACTTCGCGTAGTCCGTCGGCGCGAACATCCCGGGCTCGAGCGGGCAGCGATTGAACGACGGCGGCGAGTACTCGAGCGTGGGGAAGTCGTCGGTGACGGCGGCGTCGTGCGCGGTGGTCTCGGCGAGGCGCTCGGGCCCCGCCGCGAACATGGCGACGAGGTCGACGACGTGGTCGATGTCGACGTCCGCGAGGTCCCGCTGGACCGCGGGGCGTTGGTCGAGGAGGTGTTGCGCGAGGTCCGGGTCGAACTGGTTGGGCGCGCCCTTGCGGCCCATCAGGATCAGCTCCTGTTCGACGCCCACCAACAGAACGGCGTCCTCGAACACGGCGAGGAAGGCGGCGATGACGGCGCGCTGGAGGCGGCGCGAGACCTGGTAGGCGGGGAGCCACTGCGTGACGAACCCGCCGGGGCGCAGGCGTGACTTCGCGAGCTCGTAGAAGTCTTGGCTGTAGAGCGACGCGACGCCGGCCTGCGCGATCGGCGGAGGCTCCATCGTGACGAGGTCGTACGTCTCCTCGGGCGTGGCGGCGAGGTGGTTGCGCCCGTCGTTCACGTAGACGTGGACGTTCTCTCGCTCGAGGACGCCGTGGTTCGTCGCCGTGAAGAGCCCTCCGAGCGCGACGACCTCTTGCGAGAGATCCACGACGTCGACTTCGACCGGGTGGAGGCTCGCGGCGTCGGCGGTGTTGCCGACCCCGAAACAGATCACGAGCGCGGCCTCGGGTTCGGGGATCTGCAGGAGCGGGAAGTGCGCGAACGCGCGCATGTAGCGCTGCGCGTAGCGCGACGTGGCCGACATCGCGTAGCCGTTGGTGACCAACGTGCGCGCGCCGTCCGGTGCTTCGATCACGGCGATCGACTGGTACGTCCCCTCGGAGCGCTCGATGACCTTCATCGAAGGATCGTTCAGCTGGAGGAACTGCTGCCGCCACAGGTGCTCTTCGGGCTGGCCGAGCCACACGAACGCGGCGCCGACCGCGACGGCGACGCCCGCCGCGAAGGCCGCGCGGCGCGGCGCGGCGACGCCGCGTGAGAACGTCACGGCGAACACGATCGCGGCCGCGGCGATCACGAAGAACAACACGTTCGCCGTGCCGTGGACGCCGAGGCCCGGGAGGAACGCCAGCCCGACGAGGAGCGAACCGAGCACGGCGCCGACGGTGTTCGCGAGT
>JAUHYN010000455.1 GCA_030426505.1 bacterium
CCTCGCCGGCTCGAACAAGTCGCTCATCAACGACAAGTCGATGGTCGCGACCGACGACTTCTCCGGCCGCAACATCAGCTTCGGCGTGCGCGAGCACGCGATGTCGGCGATTACGAACGGGCTCGCGCTGTACGGCGGCTTCGTCCCGTTCGGCGCGACCTTCCTGACCTTCTCGGACTACATGCGCCCCGCCGTCCGGCTCTCGGCGCTCATGAAGATCCGCGCGCTCCAGGTCTTCACGCACGACTCGATCGGCCTCGGCGAAGACGGCCCCACGCACCAGGCGGTCGAGCACCTCTGGGCGCTCCGCATGATCCCTGGCCTGTACGTCTGGCGCCCGGCCGACGGCCTCGAGACCGCGATGGCCTGGACCTACGCCGTGCAGGGCGGCGAGCCCGCGCCGCACGCGCTGGTGTTCACGCGGCAGAACGTCGCGAAGCTCGAGCGCCCCGAGGGCTTCTCGGCGACCGACGTCCACCGCGGCGGCTACGTGCTGCAGGACCGCCCCGGCGCGAAGGCCGTCCTCATCGCGACGGGCAGCGAGGTCGGCCTCGCGGTCGACGCCGCGAAGATCCTCGAGGACAAGGGTGTCCCGGTACGGGTCGTGTCGATGCCGTGCCTGGAGCGCTTCCTCGAGCAGGACCCGGCGTACCGCGCCGCCGTGCTCCCGGACGGCCTGAAGCGCGCCGCCATCGAGGCGGGGCGCTCGACGCCGTGGGCGATCGTGGTCGGCACCGAGGGCCTCGCGTGCGGCGTGGACACGTTCGGCGAGAGCGCGCCGTACGAAGAGGTCTACGATCACTTCGGCCTGACGCCCGAGAAGATCGCGGCGCGGGTCGAGAAGTGGATTTGAGCCCGGGGCCGGAATAATGCCGGCCGTCACGGTGTCGAACGAAAAGATCGACGTTGAGTCCTGAAGCGGGTCATCGCTGGCCGGTTCTCGAGACGACGTGGAGACGTAGAAGACAGCGGTGAGCGACTAGAGACGAGCGTCGACGAGGAGGAGTTGGATGCAATTTCCCTTGCAGATCACGTTCGAAGGTCTGGAACCCAGTGAAGCGATTCGAGCGCACGTAGAGCGCCAGGTTGGGCGCCTCGAGAGGCTCGGACAACCCGTGACCAACGTGCGGGTCGGTATCTCGATCCCGCATCGGCACGGCCGCCGACCCGCGCAGTACCGTGTCGTGCTCGACGCGAGAGTCCCCCACATGAAGCCCGTCGTCGTCCGCGCGACGCGCTCGGACGACGTCTACCGATGTGTCAGCGAGGCCGTGGAGTCCGCGACCCGCGTACTCTCGGCCTGGATGTCGCGACGTCGCGTTCGGCGCCCCGCCCGGCGACTCGAAGGCCTGGCGGCGTAGGAGGACGACGAATGCGGATGTCACGGCATGACGCTGTGAGTGGCGTGGCCCGACTGCCGGGGGCGTTGGCCGTCTCGCGCACCCGCCGGACGCGAAGACCCGCCGCGCTCACGAAGATGGCGACCGTCGCGGACCGGATGCGGCCGGCGGTCACGGTCTACGCACACCTCCCCTTGGAGGCCGCGCTCCAGATGATCGCGGACGAGGACGCGCCCGTCGTCTTCGTGGTGAACGACCACGACGACCTCATCGGCGTCGTCCGTCGGCGCGATCTCGAGTCGGCCCTCGGCATCGACGTCCCGGTGGAGCTCGACGCGTCGAGTTCGCTGCGGGAGCTGTTCCCCGGGGGCTTCCTCGTGGAGTCGACGGTGACGGTCGCGGACGTCATGGACCCGTACGTTCAGGTGGTGCGTCCGAATTGGACGGCCGCACGGGCGTGGGTGCTGATGAACGCCGAACGTGTCGACGCCGCGCCGGTCGTGCAGCCTGGCGACAGCCAAGTGCTCGGGATGATCGTCATCGCGGATCTGGAGCCGCCCCCGGTCGCGCCGACGCGGATCCGCCAAGACCCGTACGGGACCTACCGCGATGCGTTGGCGCTCCCCTTCGCGACCTCCGGGAGCGGCCGTCGCGCGGTCATCGCGCTCGTCGACGCGCTCGCCCAGGGGTGGTTCGAGACGCGCTCGGTGGACCCGGACGACCCGGCCGCCGTGACGTTCACCGAGGCCACCCTCCCGCTGCTCTCGAGCCTCTACGACGATCTCGTCGAGCACTACGCGGACTTCCAGGTGAGCGACGAGGTCCTGGAGGCGCTCGAGGCTCGCCCGGAGCTGTGGGCCCGCGCAGACCGGCTCCGAAAGCGACACGGCGAGGCGCTCGCATTCGTGTCCGGGTTGATGAGCCTCGTTCGACGGTCGCGGCGTCCCGACCGGGAGTGCCTTCGTCGCCTTCGAGAGATGGCGGAGGAGCTCGCGGCGATCGACGACGAGGAGAACGACCTGCTGTTCGAAGCGACCTACGTCGACGTCGCCGCCGTGGATTAAGCCTTCGCCCGCTTCGCGTAGGCGCCGACCCACGCCTTCTCGTCCGCCGTCAGCATCTTCGCCTCGATCAGGCGCTTGTCGAGCGGCGAGAACGTCAGCGGCTTCACGCGGAGGAACCCGTCGGACTTCGGCACCGCCTCGACCGTGCAGAGGTTCTCGATGCGGATGCCGCCGAACTTCGGCAGGTACACCCCCGGCTCGATCGAGAACACGTGGCCCTCCTCGAGTGCGACGTTCGTGCCCGGCGCGATGCGCGGCGGGAACTCGTGGACGTTGATGCCCACGCCGTGGCCGGTGCCGTGGTTGTAGTTCAGGCCCTCCGCCCACAGGGGCGCGCGCACGATGGCGTCGAGCGCGGCGCCGGTCGTGCCGCGCGGGAACGTCGCGCGCATCCCGGCGACGGCGGCCTTGAGCACCAGCGTGTAGAGCCGGCGCTGCTCCGCGGTGCCCTTCGCCTTCTTGTCATCGACGAGGAACGTGCGGGTGAGGTCGGTCGCGTAGCCCTCTGCGAAGTAGGCGCCGGTATCGAGCAGCATCAGCTCGCCGCGCTCGAGTTTGCGACGCGGGGAAGGCTCACTGTAGTGGATGATCGCGCCGTTCTTCCCGGCGGCGCTGATCACCTTGAACGACAGCCCCGTCGCTTCGCGCGCGAAGAACAGCTCCTGCACCTTGTCGGCGAAGTCCTTCTCCGAGACCTTCTTGCCGGCGACCACTTCGCCGCAGACCCAGTCGATCGCCGACGCCACCACGCCGTCCGCGCGCGCGAACGCGTCCTGCATCGACTTCATCTCGGCGGCGTTCTTCTTCGCCTTCATCGCCTGGATCGGCGACGACAGCGCGATGGCCTCCGCCCCGGTCTGGACGATCTGCTGGCGCCCCCACTCGGAGTTGCCGTCCGGGTCGTACGCGATGCGGCTGCGCTTCGCCTTCTTCCCCATCAGCGTCCAGAACTCCGATTCGGGGACGAACAGGATGCGGTCCCGCACGACGCGCACCGACTTCGGCGCGCGCGACGGATCCATCCCGATGAAGAGGTTGTCCTTGGTCGCGAGCGCGATCGCCTTGAAGGTCGCCTGGTAGGGCAGCTCGTCGCCGCGGAGGTTCGACAGGTACGCGATCTCGTCGAGGCGCTGCACGAGCACCGCCTCCACGCCGAGCGCCTCCATCCGCTCGCCGAGCGCATCGAGCTTCTCGCCGACCGTCGCGCCCACGCGCTTCTCGTCGACCGCGCGGATGTGCGCCTCACGCGGCGGCGGGCGGTTCGCGCCGCGCGCCTGTTCGACGGGGGAGGGGAATAGCGGCTTCCACGTGGCGCCGTCGCCGACGGCCTCTTCGAGGCGCTGCAGGACGTTCGGCGTGACGCGCTCCGGCTCGTAGCCGACGCGGAGCTTCTTCTTGGGGCCGGCCTTTTCGACGAGGTCGCGGATGAGCTCCGCGATCGCGGCGTCGATCCCGCTGCCGAGCTGCACCTCGAGGATCGAGAAGCAGTCGAGGTCGACCTCCTTCTTCGCCTGGATCCAGTAGCGGCCGTCGACCGCGAGGTAGGCGTCGGTCTTGGTGATGACGACCTCGCCCATCGACCCCGTGAACCCGCTGATCCACACGCGCGCGGACTCGTCCGTGGGCACGTACTCGTTCAGGTAGCGGTCGGTGGAGCGGACGATCGCGACGTCGACGCCCATGCGGTCCATCTGCCGGCGTACCGTCGCGAGCCGTTCCTTCGTCACATCGTTGGCCATTCGTTCCTCTTCAGCGCCAGCTGGTGTCCGCCGGGTCGTGACACTTCAAGCAGGCGCGCGCGTTGCGCTTCGACGCCGTGCTGCCCTTGAGCCGCTGGGGGTTCGGCCCGTGCGGGTTGCCGCCGAGGCCGCCGACCGTGTGGCACTGCAGGCAGAACTGCTCCTGGTGGCACGACACGCAGGCGCGGATGTTCCGCTGCGCGTGGAACCCGTGGAAGTTCTGCCCGAGGTTTCCGGTCAGGCCGTTCCACTCCGGGCCCATCGGGTGCGGGCCGGGCGCGATCGATCCGGTGCCACGGATCGTGCGGCGGACCGGCGCGTTGTCCGGGGTCGTCACCGTCGCGACGCCGGAGCGCACGTGACAGTTCAAGCAGAACGTCTGGAACCGGTGGCAACTCTGGCACCGCACGTCGTCCTTGCGCGCCTTCAGGTAGTGGACGCTGATCCAGTCACCCGGATGGTAACGGACGTCGCGCCCGATACCGTCGTGGCACTCGAGGCACTCGTTCTTCGTGTGGCACTGGTCGCAGTACTTCTCGTCGCGCTGCGCCGGCACGGCGTGCGTGCGGAGGAAGTCGCCTTCGTGGATCGCCGAGAGGTGGTAGCGGTTCGGCTTCAACTTGCCCGACGCGTACTCCGTCTGGATCCGGCCGCTCACCGTCGTCACGTGGCACGTCTTGCACTCGGTCGAGACGCCGCGGTCCTCGTGGCACGCGATGCAGCGGTCCATCGTCGGGTAGTCATCGCGGCCCGCGACCGCCTTGGTCGGCACACTGTCGTGGCACTCCACGCACGCCACCTCCGCTTCGACGTGCGCGACGTGCGGGAAGATGATGTTCGGCTTCGGGACGATCACCCGCTTCGCGACCGACGACGTCACCGTGCCGCGCTTCGGATCGAGATCGGTGTGGCACTTGCCGCATAGCTCGATCGGCGCGGGCTCGTCCTCGTCGCCGATCCACTCGTCGTGGCAGGTGTCGCAGCTGCCGTGGCCCGGGATGTCGAGGTCCGCCGAGCTCTCCGACTCGCCGACGTTCTCGTGGCAGAAGGTGCAGGAGAGGCCTTCGCCGGTCGTGCCCTTGGCCTCGTCCGGCTTCCGCACGTGGTAGTTGTGCGTGAAGTAGATCGGGATCGACTGCTGCGGGAAGATGACCGGATCCGGCCCGCGCTCGAAGAACACGGCGGACGTCAGCACGACCAGCGACAGCGCCGCGGTCACGAGCAGTCCACACAGGGGCGTCGTGCGTCGCATCAGTACCTCACCGCCAGCTCGGAGAAGACGCGGTAGCTCCCCGCGACCTGTGAGTTGATGTTCCGCGCGAGGAGGATCCGCCACGAGACGAAGTCGAGGATCTGCGCTCGCGCGCCGATGCTCCCGATCAGGCTCGTGCGCGGGTCGTCGACGACGCCGGTGTCGATGCCTTCGATCCAGTCGTTCTGGAACGTGGTCACCGACAGGCGCGCGTCCGTGACGAAGCGGCCGCCGAGGAAGCGGAGGTCGCCGTAGGCCTGGAACAGCCGGTAGTTGCCGCCGTACGCGTAGTCGCCGCCCACGTTGGTCGAGGCCTCGAACGAGCCTCCGACCGTGAACCGCGGGTGCCGGTACCGGATGCCGGCGCTCGGCCCGTGGACGACGTCCGAGCCCGGGAACTCGGCGCCCTCGTTGCCGGCGTCGGTCTCGCTCTTCGGGCCCTTCGCGCCGCCGCCGAACACCTGCAGGAAGTAGCCGGCGTCGAGCGTGAGGTTCTCGACGATCTCCCAGCTCACCTCGGTGCGCGCGCGGTCGTACGCGAACAGATTGAAGTAGTTGAAGATCGAATCACCGGCGAACCGGGGCCGCGACCTCAGGTACTCGGCGCGCGCCGTGAACCCGCGCATCGGGTGGTACGCGCCGCCCGCGCGCGCTTGTTCGAGCGAGCCGAGGAGCAGGTCCCAGTTGAAGTGGCCGTAGAGGTTCACGTCGATCGGGCGCAGCTCGTAGCCGATCGACGCGCCGAGCAACGACTCCTGCAGACCGACCTTCCCAGCGGAGGCGGCGGCCGCCGCGTCGTCGCCCGCGAAGGACTCGAGCGGATCGTCGCGGAACACGACGGTCTGTCGGTACGCGGCCGACGCGGAGAGGTTCGAGAAGAACTTCATCTGCGTGTCGCCGCCGAACGTGAGGCCGGAGAGGAAGCCCGAGCCGTCGTAGACCTCGATGCCGTCGCCGAGGAAAGTCTCGGAGGTGAACAACACGTCGATCTGTACCGGCACGCCCGCGAAGAACGAGACGTCCACGTAGTCGTCGCCGTCCTTGTACAGGTGGCCGGTGACCTCGATGCCGTCGAAGGAGGCCCACGCGAGATCGTCGATGCGCACCTGGCGACCGAACCGGAGGTCGAGGAGGTCGAAGGCGTCGACCCACTCGACGTAGGCGTAGAGCATCTGCAGGTCGTTGCGTCCGTCGACGGCGGGCACACCGCGTCCGGCCGGGGTGTCGCGCGTGAAGCCGGTGCCGAAGTCGGTGCGGTAACGCAGCGACAGGACGGCGTTGACCTTGTCGCCCAGTGCCGCGAGTTCTTCGTTGAACTTCTTCGTCTGGATGGCACAGGTCGGCGTGTCCAAACTCGGGACGACGCTGATGATGCTGGGCTTGCCCTTCAGATCGGCCAATGTGAGCGTTTGGATCCCGCCGTCGGCATAGTGAAGTTGAAAATCCGGTGCCG
>JAUHYN010001465.1 GCA_030426505.1 bacterium
AACGGTTCGCGATGCGGGGCGTCCCGCGGGAGCGACACGCGATCTCTTCGGCGCCCGCAGGCTCGAGATCCACGCCGAGGCGCGCGGCCGACGCCGTCACGATCCGCGCGAGCTCGTCCGGCGCGTAGAACTGAAGCTGCGCGACGTAACCGAAGCGATCCCGGAGCGGGTTCGACAGGAGCCCCGCCCGCGTCGTCGCGCCCGCAAGCGTGAACCGCGGCAACGGTAGGGTCATCGTCCGGGCGTGCGGGCCGTCGCCGATCACGACGTCGAACCGGTACTCCTCCATCGCCGGGTACAGGTTCTCCTCCACCGCCGGAGTGAGCCGGTGGATCTCGTCGATGAACAGGACGTCGTTCGGCTCGAGGCTCGTGAGGATCCCCGCGAGGTCCCCCTTCTTTTCGAGCGCCGGCCCCGACGTGACGTGCAGCTTCACGCCCATCTCCACCGCGATGATGTTCGCGAGCGAAGTCTTCCCGAGCCCGGGCGGCCCCGCGAACAACAGGTGATCGACCGGCTCGCCGCGACCCTTCGCCGCCTCCACGAAGACCTTCAGGTTGGCGGTGATCTTCTGCTGGCCGACGTACTCGTCGAAAGAGCGCGGGCGCAGGGCCGCGTCGATCGGCGGATCGCCGGGGCGGGGCTGGCCGGTCACCTCCCGGCCGACTTCCTCGTCATCCTTGCGCGTCATGCGTGCGGGCGCGCCGCGGGCGCGCAGCGGTTGTGACACGGGGGCTTCGAGCACGGCAAGTCATCACCGGCCCTTGCTCAGCGCGTCCTTGATGAGCGCTTCGAGCGACGCGTCTTCACCGAGCCGCGCGATCGCCGCCGCCGCCGTCTCCTCCGCGACCGCTCCGCGGTAACCGAGGTTCACGAGCGCACTCATCAGGTCCTTCGCGACCGCGCTCGCCGGCAAGTTCGACGGCGTGTTCTCCGTCGACGCCGCGATCGAGGGCGCGAGGTTCTGCAGCTTGTCGTACAGGTCGATCAGGATCCGCTCCGCGGTCTTCTTCCCGACGCCCGGCAACTTTGCGAGGCGCGCGGGCTCGCGACGGAGCACCAACTCGATGAAGTCCGCGACCGGCGTCTGCAGGATCGCCATCGCCTTCACCGGCCCGACGCTCTGCACGCCGATGAGGTAGTGGAAGACTTCGCGCTCGATCGCGTCGGCGAAGCCGAAGAGCTGGATCGCGTCGTCGCGGACGTTCGTGTGGATGTGGACGTCGATGCGTTCGCCGATGCGGTACGGGCACTGCGCCGTGACGTGGACCTGGTAGCCGACGCCCTGCACGTCGACCAGGATCGACGTCGCCGATCGATCGATCACTTCGCCCCGGAGCCGCCCGATCATCGCGCGGCCCCCGTCGCCAGCTTCCACCGCAGGACCGCCGTCCCCGCGATCGCGAGCGCGAGCGCATCGGACGCGTCCGACGGCGCGCGCGT
>JAUHYN010000456.1 GCA_030426505.1 bacterium
GGGGCCCCACACGATCGCGCAGACCGGAACCTGGCCGAACGCCCACGCGATCCTCTCGCACCCCTCAGGCGCGCTCGTCACGTGGGCCACTTCGACGGATCCGGGTCCCAACGGCGTGGGGCGGATCCACGCGGCGATCGTCGACGCGGACGGCGCTTCGATCGGCGCGCCGCGTGTCGTGGCCGAGTGGTCGTCGGGGTTCGCGTGGCTCGCGCCGACGATCGTCGAGAGCGGCGACGGCTACGCGTTCGCGTTCGCCGCCGCGGACGCCGACGGCGGGGCGGTGTGGTTCGGTCGCTTCGACGCGGACGGCGCGCCGGTCGGCGAGGTCGTACAGGTCGCGGCGACGGCGGATCGCTACCTCGGGTTCGCGCCGGATCGCGTCGCGCTCCACCCGTACGGCGACGGCTTCGTCGCCGCCTGGGCGACCCCGAAGCCCACCGACACCGCCCGTGAAACGACGTGGACGATGGTGCGGCTCGCCCGGCTCGACACGGACGGCGCCGTCGTCGACGGGCCCCACGATCTCGACGCGCCCATCGACGACATCGACCTGGTCGAGCCGGCGCTCTTCGCGTACGGCGACACGACGGCGCTGACCTGGGCGCGCGGCGAACACATCTACGCGTGCGCCGGGTGCGTCCCGGACCACGACGTCCACCTCGTCTTACTCGATCCGGAGCGCCTCGCGCCGGTCAGCGACGTGGCGACGATCGACGGCGCGCCGACCGGCGGGGGCCTGTTGCGTCGGCGCCACGTCGTGTCGGGCGAGCACATCGCGACGACGTTCGACGTGACGTTCCACGTCTGGGACCGCTACGGTGATGGAGTCCTGTCATGCGTCGCGCGTTGATCCTCGGGCTGCTCGCAGCCGCCGCGTGTAGCGGCGAGGCGCCGCCGTCCGCCTCGCCCTCGCGCGACGCCGGGCCCGACCCGCGCGACGGGGGCCCGGTCGCGCCGAGCGACCCGCGCTACCGCACGATCCTCGGCGAAGCCGCCGACTACGCCGCACTCACCAGCACGCGGACCGCGGACGTGAAGTACCTCTTCAACCTCGAAGGGAGCACGCGCGAGGCGCCGCTCACCGAGGACTGCTACTTCATGAACATGCGCCTGTACGACTGGCACCTCGCGTGGCTGCAGTCGTTCGACGCGTTCGCTACGCTCGGCTTCGACGCGTACATCGCGCTGTCGCAGCGCGCGGCGACGCGGCGCTGGTGGGCGGGCGGCGTCGAGATCCACCCGGGCGTGCGGCACCCGACGCGCGACAGGCTCGGCGTGATGACGTACGCGGTGTACGCCGAGCCGTCGGAGCTGTCCGTCGAGCACGTCATCGAGGTCGACGCCCTCGTGAAGCGTTGCGTCCCGTTCGCGGCGGAGTGGTTGGTGTTCGTGCCGGTCGGGCCGTCGCAGAAGGGCATGGTCTTCGAGGCGCAGGCGCGCCTCGCCGAGGCCGGCGTGGAACACATCTTCCCGGAGCAGCTCGTCAGCGGGCTGACGCACGTCGCGTACAGCGAAGGCGAGGGCTACGGCACGCTGCGCGTCGTGCCGGAGGGTGAGCGCCTCGACGACTACGGGCCGCGCGACATCGTGGTTGTGCCGAGCGCGCCCAACGACATCTCCGTGGTCGCGGGGTTGATCGCGAAGGATCCGCAGAACGCGCTGAGCCACACGAACCTGCGGCTGCTCGAGAAGGGCATCCCGAACGTGACGGTGCCGCGTATCTACGAGTCGGCGGTGGTCGAGGAGCTCGCGGACGAGCTGGTGCGGCTCGTCGTCGCCGACGATCGGTTCGTGCTCGAGCCGGCGAACCTGGAGGACGCCGAGCGGTTCTGGGCGCGGACGCGGCCCGACGTCCCGGCGCCTCGCGCAGACCTGACGGTCACGGCGATCGGTGACTACGACGACATCGGGAGCGAGGCCGCCGAGGCGTACGGCGCGAAGGCGGCGAACATCGCGGAGCTCGACGAGGTGCTCCCGGAGGCGAACCGGCCCGGCGGCTTCGGGATCCCGTTCTCGCGGTACGTCGAGCACGTGGAGGCGAACGGGATCGACGCGCAGATCGAGGCGTTCCTCTCGGACCCGCGCAGCCAGACGGACGCGCGCTTCAAGCGGTCCGGTCTCAAGGCGATCCGCGACGCGATCAAGGACGCGCCGATCGCGCCCTCGTTGATCGACGAGGTCGAGGCGCGCGTCGGCGCGTTGGACCGCATTCGCTTCCGCAGCTCCACCAACGTCGAGGATCTCGACGCGCTGACCGGCGCCGGGCTGTACGACTCGAAGAGCGGCTGCATCGCCGACGATCGTGACGGCGACGAGGAAGGCCCATCGCACTGTGTGTCGGCCGAAGAGCGCGCCGCGAAGGAGGCGGAGCTCGCGGCGCGGCGCGCGGAGCAGTCGATGTTTCCGGAGCGCGCGTACCTCCAGGTGATCATCGAGGACCTCGAGGGCGACCTGAACAGCGAGCGGAGCGTCGCGCGCGCGGTGCGGCACGTGTGGGCGAGCCTGTGGAACGTGCGCGCGTTCGACGAGCGGTCGTACTACGGGATCGATCACCGCGACGCGTACATGGGGATCGCCGTGAATCCCTCGTTCGTTCTCGAGCGCGCGAGCGCGGTCGCGATCACCGAGCTCAGGGTCGATTCGGGGGCGCCGCTGTATCGGCTCAGCTCTCAGATCGGGAGTGAGGGTGTGGTGCGGCCCGACGATCCGACGGCGATCGCGGAGGCGCTCACGTTCCGGCGGGACGGCGACCAAGTCGCGGACGTCGAGGTGCAGGTCGAGTCGTCGCGGTTGCCGACCGGGGAGCGCGTGTTCACGGCCGCGGAGCTGGAGACCATCGCGGGGCTCCTCTACGCGGTCCAGGACCACTTCGGGACCGTGGTGTACGCCCACCTTGCACCGGTTGCGCTCGACATCGAGCTCAAACACACGCGAGATGGACGGATCGTGATCAAGCAGGTCCGGCCCTTCGTCTCGACGGGGCCTTGAGCCTGGCGCCGCCCCAACGGGGCGGATAAAACGATCGAGGTGAAGGGGATCGTCTTCAATCTCCTCGAGTCGGCTGTGACGAAGGAACACGGCGGCGACATGTGGGACGCGCTCTTGGTCGAAGCGCGGTCCGACGGCGTCTTCACCTCGCTCGGCAACTACTCGGACGAGACGCTGCACGCGCTGGTGCGCGCGGCGTCCGACGCTCGGGGCGAGCCCCCGGACGATGTCATTCGCTGGTTCGGTCGGGCGGCGATGCCGCAGCTCGCGGCGCGCTACGCGTCGTTCTTCGTCGGGCACACGGAGACCATTCCGTTCCTGCTGACGCTCAACGACATCATCCACCCGGAGGTGCGCAAGCTCTACCCCGGCGCAGGCGTCCCCGACTTCGACTTCCGGCGGCCCGCGGACGACATCGTCGAGATGGACTACCGGTCCTCGCGCCGCCTCTGCGCCTTCGCGGAGGGGCTCGTGCGCGGCGCGGCGGATCACTTCAACGAGACGGTCGCCGTCGACCACCTCGCGTGCATGAAGGAGGGCGACGCGTGCTGCACGCTGCGTTGCTGCTTCTCGAAGGCGCGGCGATGAGCGACGACGTGACGGCGTTGGAGCGGCGCATCGCGGTCCTCGAGCGTCGCCTCGAACGCGAGCGGAAGATCCGCGCGGAGTCGGAGCGCATCGCCGAAGAACACTCGCGGGAGAACTACTTCGTGCAGCGTGAGCTCGAGGCCCGGAACGCAGCGCTCGAGCAGTTCGCGTACGCGACTTCGCACGATCTCCGGGCGCCGCTGCGCGGGGTGAGGACGTTCCTCGAGATCCTCACGGAGGAACTCGCGGAGGAGAGGTCGCCGGAGGTCGACGCGACGACCGCGCATCTCGCAAGCGGTGCAGCGGATGGATCGATTGCTCGTCGGGCTGCTGCGCTACGCGACGAGCGGGCGCGCGGACTCGGAGGCCGAGTCGATCCACGTGGCGCCGCTCGTGTCCGAGGTCCGCGATCTCGTCTCGCCCCCGGCGACGTTCGAGGTCGACGTGGTCGGCGACGTCGAGGTCGTCGCGCCGCGCGCGGTCGTCGCGCAGGTGTTCCAGAACCTCATCGACAACGCGATCAAACACCACGAGGGGCCCAACGGGCACGTGGTCGTCGAGCTCACGGACCGCGACGTTCGGTCGGTGCAGTTCGTGGTCCGCGACGATGGGCCCGGTATCGACGCCATGCACCACGCGCGCATCTTCAAGCTCTTCTCGCAGGTCGGCCGCCGTCCGACGGACGGCTCGGGCGTGGGGCTGGCGCTGGTGAAGCAGCACGTAGACGCGTGCGGTGGATCGATCGCGGTGGAGAGCGCGCCGGGCGCCGGCGCGGCGTTCCGGATCGTCTGGCCGCGCACGTGGCGGACCGCACTCCCGTCGATCGAACGCTGAGTCAGACGCCCCCGAGGCAGAAGGCGGCGGCGATCCCCACCACGGGCGCGAGGACTCGGCGCGGCGCGAAGCGCGCGAGCGCGGACGCGGCGGCGACGACCGTGAGCCACACCAGGCACTGCGCGGCGACCTCCACCAACGCGACGTCGAGGCGGGCTGCGCTGGACGCCGCGAAGGCCCCGGCGGCGGCGGCGAGCAGCGCGAGCGAAGCGCGGGGCACCGGCCCCTCGGCGCCGCTGCGTGCGGCGAGGGCGATCGCGCCGAGCAGGAGGAGGGCGCCCGCGACGGCGGCCGGCAACGCGAACGCGTACCCGGCCGCGAACGCGAACGGGAGCGCCGCGAGGAAGAAGCGGCGATCACACACGCCGCCGAATAGCCCGAGCGCGAGCGCGGCGAGGAGCGCGGCCGGTGCGCCGACGAAGTCGAGCGCCCGCGCGAAGACCGCGTCCAACAGCTCGTCGGCGACCGACGACGGACCCGCGAGCGTGAGCGTCGGCGCCGCGGGCCGGAGCAGCGGCTGCTGCGCGCCGTCGACCTGCGTGAAGAGATCGAGGTGCGACCGGAGGAGCCCGGCCACCTCGACGCGCTCGACCGGACCGTCGCAGACGAACCGCGCGCGCGTGAGCACGAGGCGATCGTGTGGGACCCGCGTCGACGCCGTCACGCGGCAGCCGTCGGGCGCGACGAGGCGGACCTCTTCGGGCGCCGGCGCGCTGTCCGGCACCGCGAGCAGGGCGACGAAGCCGTCTTCCGTGGTCTCGATGTCCAGGCGCCCCGGCGCGAACTCGTGCGCGTCGGCGGCGGGCGCGAGGAGCGCCACGAACGAAGCGACGGCGACGAACACACGGGGGCGCCGAATCGAATCAGCCTCGCGTGCCGCGCTCACGGCTGCACCTGCGCGATCGTCTCGGCGCGGGGTTCGGGGCGCTTGGTCGGGTACGACGCGACGATCGCGCGGACCGCGCCGCGGACGTCGGCGGCGTGCCACACCTTCATCAGGTCGTCGTGGACGCGGCGGCGGACCTTCGGATCGTCGAGGCTCGGGGCGTCGTGGTCGCTCCGCTTCGCGACGCGCACGAGGTGGTGCCCGTAGCGCGAGCGCACCGGGCCGACCCAGGCGCCGATCGGCGCGCTCGCGAGGGCGTCGACCGTCGCGTCCCCGAAGGTGCGTCGGACGTCGTCCGCGGTGCGGTCGCGCAGCGCGTGGCCGGCGAGGAGGAACGGGTCGCTGTCGGCGTCGTTGCCGGCCTCGATGCGCGCGCGTGCGGCTTCGATCTGCGCGGCGTCGCGCTCGGCCGCGAAGAACCGGTGCTCGAAGTCGAACGACATCGCGTCCGCGAAGGCCTCGGGCTGCGCGGCGAGGTGCGCCGCGAGCTCGGCCTCGGTCGGCGGCTCGGTCACGAGCGCGTCGTCGAGGAGGAAGCGCATCTTCTGGACGAGGCGGCGGCGGATGATCACGTCGCCCTCGTCGAGGCCCATCGCGAGCGCCTCGCGGTAGAGCGCCTCGTCCTCGATGTGTCGCTCCACGAGGCGCGCCCGCTCGGCGTCAGTCGGCGTGCGCCCGGTGCGCTCCGATTCGATCGCCGCGAGGCCCTCGGCGTAGCTCTCGGAGACCTCGATCGGCGCGCGGTCGTCGTCGAGGACGTCGCCGAACGCGAGGAACATCAGGCCGCCGACCACGAGGTAGCGGAGCATGGGATCCGCGAGCAGCTTCTTCATGGCGTGTACCAGATGGGTGAGGTCCAGGCGCGCTCCTGGATCGTGAGGTCGGTGCCGTCGCAGCAGTACGCGAAGTCCCCGCGCACGCGGCGGCTGCAGTCGATGTTCGCGGCGATGCACTCGTGCGCGGTCCACCGGCACGACGGCTCTTCGAGGACGCGCGCGTAGTAGAACGCCGGGGCGTTCGCGACGAAGCGGTCGTCCTCCCACACCGCGCAGAGGTGTTCGGCTCCGGCGCTCGTCGGAGCGCAGGTGTTGGTGTCGACCGAAGCGCCCGACACCTGGCCGGCGACGTCGACGACGCGCTCGTGGATGCGACCCGCGGCGTCGACCCACGCCTTCACGATCTGGATGCGCTCGAGGCGCGTGCCTTCGCGTGGCTCGTAGCCGGCGCCCACCGCGCCGAGGTCGTGGCCCGGATCCCACGTCGCCGCGACGACGATCTTCGGGCGCGCGCCGGACGGGCGCGACGCGAGATCACCGCCCATCGGGACGCCGCCCGCGTAGCCGTCCTCGACGAGCGTCGCGCGGCCGCAGAGGTCGTCCGGATAGTCCCAGCCGCCGAACATGCGCACGGTGATGCGCGGTCCGCTCGTGCCGTAGGTCTCGCGGCGGGCGAGGGCGTCGAAAACCGAGTCGCGCGTGTTGTTGTCGGCCCACACGGCTGCGAGTCCTCCCGGCGAGAAGGCGGAGGTCCCGAG
>JAUHYN010000457.1 GCA_030426505.1 bacterium
GTCCGCCGCGACCGGCCCCGAGGACGGCACGCCCGCGAACGCGCGGACCGACGTCACGGGGCGAACCGACGTCACCGGGCGGACGGACGTGAATGGGACGGTCGCGCCGCCCCCCGACGCCACGGCCGCGGTGGACGTCGCGGGGAAGAACGGGACGGAGGCGACCGGCGTCACGAAGACCGTCGCGCCGCCGCCGCCGCCGCCGCGCAACACGGCCCCGCCGCCCCCGCGCCGCTCCAATCGCCAGCGCGCGCAGCTGTACTTCGCGACGGCTCGGCGCTTCGAGAAGGAGGGGCAGTCGGACCAGGCGCGGCTCCTCTATCACCTCGCGTTCGGGGCGAGTGGGCGCCGCGCGGACCCTTCGCTCTATCTGAACCTCGGGCTCCTCTACAACCGCGAGCACGACGCCGCGAAGGCGAAGGCGTGCCTCTCGGGCTTCCTCGAGCGCGCGCCGGCGCACCCGAGCGCGTCCCGCGTACGCACGCTCGTCTCGTCGTTCCCGCCGGTGCAGACGGTGGCGTGCGTCGACAAGAAGGAGGCGCGGGCGGCGCGGCGGCAGTACGAGCGCCGCGGCGCGCAGATCGACGCGTGGGTCCAGGAGACGATCGAAGAGAAGCTGAAGCGCTGACGCGTTCGCTTGCGACGGGTAACGACCCGTCATAGGGTCGAGCGATACTGTGCGGACGATCGGCCGGTACGCTCTGCTCTCGCGTCTGGGGTCCGGGCACCTCGGCGATGTCTTCCACGCGCACGAGGGCGAGGAGGCGGACGGCGCCGAGCGGCTCGCGGTCAAGGTCTTCCGCGCCGACCTCGTCGAGGATCTGAAGTTCTCGCGACAGCTCCTCGCGGGCGCGCCGGTCGCCAAGGCGTTCGAGCACCCCAACGCGGTCCGCGTCTACGAGATCGATCGCGAGGGCACGGAGGCCTACCTCGCGATGCCGCTGCTCGAGGGGCAGCCGCTGTCGCTGCTCGTGCAGCGCGCGCGCGTCGATGGCCAGCGCATCCACCACCCGTTGATCGCGTGGATCGGCGCGCAGATCGCGTCGGCGCTCCACGCGGCGCATCAGCTCCCGTGGTTCGCGGGCGCGAACGCGATGAAGATCCACGGCGCGCTCTCCCCGCGGAGCGTGTTCCTCACCTACGACGGCCGCGTGAAGTTGCTCGGCCTCGCGATCGGGCGCGCGCGCCACGCGGTCGACCTCACGCTCGCGCGGCTGCCGTACGCGGCGCCCGAGCTCGTGAAGGGCGACGCGGAGCCCACGCCGCGCTCCGACATGTTCAGCTTCGGCGCGCTCCTCTACGAGGCGTTCTCCACGCGCAACATCTTCCGTCGCGCCAACGAGGAGGACACGCGCGCGGCGATCACGAACGGCAACGTGCCGCCGCTGAACTCCACGAACCTCGACGTCGACGCGAGCATCGGCGATCTGATCGCGGAGATGATGGCGCCGCGCATCGACGCGCGGCCGGACTCGCTGCAGGTCGTCGCGGACGCGCTCGAGACCGCGGCGGGCAATGCGACGTCGTTCCCGGAGAGCCTCTCGCTGCTGATGCAGACCACCTTCCGCGAGGAGCGCGACGCCGCGGCGCGCATGCTGAGCGCGGCGACGCGCGCACAGAGCACGGCGCGCGCCGCGCGGCCGCGCGTGCAGAGCGGCATCGCCCGCCTGGCGGGCGCCGAGGTCACGCCGGTCGACGTGGACCTCGACGACGACATCCCGATCGCGGAGGCCACCCCGGTACCGGAGCGCGCGCCGACGCCGCCGCGTCGCGCCGAACCGCAGATGGGCCGCGCGGTCGGCGAGTGGTCGACCGACGTCCCGCGCGCGAGCGAGCCCGAGCCCGAGCCCGCGCTCGACACCGCGATCACGATCGACGAGCGGATGCCTCCGGAGATCGCGGCGGTGGTGGCGGCCAAGCAGGGCCTGCCCGCGATGCCCGCGCGCGCCGCGGAGGTCCCGCCCGCGCAAGATCCGGGGGAGCGCCCCTCGACCTCCGGGCCGCTCGACGTCGCCGAGGACTTCGACCTCTCCGATCGCAAGCGCGTGGCGCGGTACCGTGTGAAGGAAGTCATCGCGCGCTCGGCGACGGCGGTGACGTTCTACGCGAAGGACCCGAACGTCGGGCGCTACGTGGTGGTGAAGGCGTTCGATCCCGACCACGCGACGGACGCGCGGCTTCCGCGCTCCGAGTGGGTGCGGCTCTTCAAGCGCGAGGCGCGGCTCGCGGCGCTCGTCTCCCACGCCAACCTGCCCACGCTGTTCGACGCCGGGCGCGACGAGTCGGTCTACTTCGTCACGTACGAGGTCGCGCAGGGCGAGACGCTCGCGCAGCTGCTCCGGACGTCGGCGATGATGTCGCAGTCGCAGGTGCGCCGCGTGGTGGTCGCGGTCGCCGAGGCGCTCGCGCACCTGCACGCGCGCGGGATCGTCCACTGTGACGTGCGTCCGTCGAACGTGTTGGTCGCGCCCGACGGTCGCGTGCGCCTGCTCGATCTCTCGATGGCGGCCGGCGTGGAGGACGCGCCGCACCCGCTGCTCGCGAGCAACGCGATGGCGTTGTCGCCCGAGTACCTGGACGGGCACGGCTACGGGCCCTCCTCGGATCAGTTCGCCCTCGGGATGCTGCTGTACCAGATGCTCGTGGGGACGCGGCCGTTCAAGGGCCTCGACGACGACGAGCTCGTGCGCGCGATCCGCAGCCACGACCCGGCCGCCCCGGAGGACGTCGAGCCGCACGTGAACCCGATCCTCTCGCAGCTGTGCATGAAGATGCTCGCGAAGGATCCGGCGGAGCGCTTCGCGTCGTGCGCCGACATCGTGGAGGCGCTGTCGGGATCGAAGGTGCCGCGCCCCGATTCCACGCGACCCACGGTGTCCGCCGAGGCGACGGATCGCGATCGCGCGGTCGCCGCGCGCATCTCGGTCGAGTCGATCACCTCCGCGTACGTCGCGATGTGCGAACGCATCGCGACGATGACCACGCAGCCGTTCCAAGCGCCCGGCGAGACGGACACCCCCGCGGAGGCCGCGCGCGCCGTGGCGCGCAGGCTCAAGACCGACGAGCCGACCGAGGTCCTCGCGATGATGGCCGCCTCGCTCCGCGATCTCGCGGATCGGCTGCGGCTCGATCTGCGCGAGGAGGGCCTGGCGGACGTCTTCCCCGCGGAGCTTTCGCCGGTGCTGCGTGCGCTCGCGCAGATGGCGACGGGCGAGGACGTCCCCGGCACGCTCCCGATCGCCTCCGAGATCGCGCACGTGGTCGAGGTCTACTTCGCGGCGACGCGGCCGCGCGGCGATCGCGAGCGCACGTCTCCGCGGCGCGCGGTGTTGTCGCTGCGGGACACGGTCAGCCCGTTCGTGCGTTCGGACGTGGTCGCTGCGTTCGTCGAGCACCTCCGCGAGACGATCAGCGCGCTCGACCTGTCGCCGGCGCGCGCGGACGCGAAGAAGGTCTTGCTGGTCCACGCGTTGGAGTTCGACGGGTTCGTGGTGGAGGAAGCGACCGACGGCCACGTGGCGTGGGAGAAGCTGAGGCACCGCGGCTACGTCGGCGCGGTGCTGGACGCTGCGCTCCCCGGGCGCGACGGCGCGTCGCTGATCCGACTGTGCCGCGCGCACCCGGACACCGCGCACATGCGCTTCGTGCTCGTGGGCGGCGGCGAGACCGCGGACCTCTTGTCCCCCGATCCTTCGGTCGAGCTGCTCGCCGACGCGATCGCCGTGGACGAGCTGCGACTCGCCGTCTCTCGATTGCTCGGTTGAGCCGCGCGAGCGCTTGCGCGCGCCGTCGAAACTTGGTCGAGTACCCGGACCGATGGCGTCCCTGAAGGAGCTCGTCCGCGACCTCGACCGCGCGCTCGCCGCGAACCACGAGGAGAACGCGAACTCCGTGCGCGCCACGATCGCCGCGGCGTTCCCCGAGACCCCGGAGGGCGCCGAGGCCCGCTACAAGCTCGGGCTGTCCGCGCTCTACCGCGCGAAGGATCTCGAGGCCGCCGCGAGCCACTTCCGCGAGGCGGCGAAGGCCAAGCAGAAGACCTGGAGCCACCTCGCGCGGACCTCGCTCGGGCTGGTGCTCTTGTCGCAAGGCAAACATCAGCAAGCGGTGTTCGAGCTTCGGCGCGCGGCGTCGGCGCAGCCGCCGAGCCTGCTCGTGGCGCAGGCGGCGGGGATGCTGCACGGCGCGCTCGTCGAGATGGGCAACAAGAAGGAAGCCGAAAAGGCGAGGGCGCAGCACCTGAAGATCCTCGACGATCTGACCCGGAGCGAGGACGCGCCGACAGCCGCCATGGCGCGGTACCGCCGTGCGATGGAGCACAAGTTCGACGGGGAGCGCCTGCCGGCCAAGCAGCTCCTCGCGGCGGCGCTCGAGGGCGGCCACCTCCCCCCCGACGAGCGCGCGAGCGCGGAGCGCGCGTTGTCGACGCTGTAGCGCCGGTCGGGTGTGCCCCAAACGCCCGAAACCACGGGCCCATGCCCCATCCGTCAGCGGTAGGATGGGCCCATCGTGTGTCGGACCCCACACTGAACGCGGATCGGGTGTGAGACCTGCGCCCCAGCCGGACGCAGGCGAGGACTGATTGAGGATCGGCCAGGAAGCCGCTCCACGGGGAAACGACTGAAATGAACATGCGTCGATTCGCGCGCGCGAACCAGCGGAACAACACCTTCATCGTCGGGGTCGGCCTCGCCATGGCATTGGCGGGCTGTGAGTGCGGTGGTGGTGACACCATCTCGCGACTCGCTCCGCAGATCAGCCTCTACGATCCGACCGTCCCCGAAGACATGCGGGTGGAGCTGACCGAGGTCGGGTTCGGTCGTGTGCCGCTCGGCGCGACGAAGACGCTCTACGTCGGCGTGGCGAACGCGGGCAGCGACGTCTTGCGCATCTGCCTCGAGGGCACGACCGTCCCCACGTGTACCGAGAGCTCCCGCGTCCAGCCCGAAGGCAGCCCGTTCGATCCCAGCTTCGACAACCCCGCGGAGGATACGGGGGCGTGGCTGGTCGACGAGGGGAGCGACCGCGAGTTCCGCATCGACTTCACGCCGTCGTCGGAGGGCGACTTCACCGCGTCGTTGATCATCATGCACAACGCGGCCGGCAACTCGACGACGATCAACCTCTCGGGCGCCGGCATCGCGCCGCAGGTGACCTTCTCCACGACCACGATCGACTTCGGTCAGGTCACGGTGAACACACGCTCCGAGGTCCAGCTCACGATGACGAACGGCACCGAGTTCGCGCAGCCGATCACGATCCCGCCGATGACCCAGACCTCGGTCATCTTCGGCACGACCACGATCGACAACCAGGAGACCCCGTTCGACCAGCCCTTCACCGGCAGCATCCCCGGCAACGGGATGCTCACGATCAAGGTGTTCTATCAGCCCCCCGAGGAGGGGATGCACTCGAACCAGATGGACATCACGTACTGCCCGACCTGCACGCAGACGGTGACGCTGACGGGCGAGGGCGTGAAGCCGATCTTCGAGCTCGTGCCCGCGTCGCTCGACTTCGGGATGGTCGACGAGGGCCAGCCGCCGGTCACGCGCCAGTTCGTGGTGCGGAACGTGGGCAGCTACGACTTCGAGGTCATGGGCGTCGCGCTCGAGCGCGGCACCACGATGGAGTACACGCCGGTGCCGTCCGGAATCCTCCCCAAGACGCTGATGCCGGGCGAGGAGTTCCCGGTCGACGTCCGCTACGAGGGCACGTCGCCGGGTGAGGACAACGGCCGCATCGAGGTCGTGACGAACGCCTGCGCGGACCCGAACGCAACGGTCTGCGACTCGACGGGTTACGTCTCGCTCACGGCGACGACGAACGGGCCGAACATCGTCGCGTTCCCGCCGATCGTGAACTTCGGCACGGTCGCGGTGGAGGGCACCGCGGGCCGCACGCTCTCGGTGCAGAACACCGGCAACACGGCGCTCACCGTCACGGGCATCAACCTCATCAACGCGTCGTCGGCGGAGATCTCGATCTCCGGCGGCCTGCCGGCGTTCCCGGCCACCATCCCCGCGGGCGGCTCCATCGAGTTGATGCTCGGCTACAACCCGATCGACCCCGGCCCGGACCGCGCGGACATCGAGATCGTCTCGAACGATCGCGACGAGCCCACGCTGACGGTCCCGGTGATGGGCGTCGGCGGCGTGCCGACGACCTGCTCGATCAACGTGGCGCCGTCGCAGCTCACGTTCGGCCTCGTGGAGCGCGGTCGCGTGGCGGTGCTGCCGGTCGAGATCCGCAACGCGGGCGCGATGCCGTGCCTCGTGTCGAACATTCGCTTGAGTGGAGCGACGGAGTTCGCGGTGACGGCGGGCGGCGGCGGCGGCCAGGTCACGGTCGCGTCCGGCTCGCGCCACCAGATCGAGATCTCGTACGCGCCGACCGCGTACGGCTTCCACAACACGCTCCTCGAGTTCGACGCGGACGACCCGAGCCAGCCGATGGTGCAGGTCCCGGTGAGCGGCGGCAGCCAGCAGAGCAACGTGCTCGTGGTGCCTTCGTCGATCGACTTCGCGGTGGTGCCGGTGACGTGCCGTTCGCCGGCACGCACGGTGACGGTCTACAACACGGGCAGCTCGGTCATCACGATCAACAACGTGTACCTCGATCCGACGACCTCGCCGGAGTTCGAGCTCACGCCGTTCGCCACGCCCGCGCAGCTCCCGGCCGGCGGCTCGGTGACGATCTCGCTGCGGTACCACCCGGCCGACATCGGCACGGACACCGGCGTGCTGTTCATCTCGCACTCCGACTCGATGATCCCTTCGGCGGTCCCGCTGCAGGGCG
>JAUHYN010000458.1 GCA_030426505.1 bacterium
GCGCGAAGGCCTCGTCGCTCAGCACGACCATCGAGGTGTGGTCGGTGACGAGCTGGTAGTCCACGCCGTAGCCGGCGATGACGTCACGCGCCTCGCTCTCGGGGACGTCGCCGCGGTCGATGCGCCGAGCCCGTTTCCCGAGCGCGTCCGAACGCACGAGCTCGGCTTGAAGCTCGCGGCCCAGGGCGATGGGTACTTCATTCGGCGCACGCTCGGCTTCGAGCTGTCCTACGGCCACTGGTTCGGCGAGCGGCTCGGGGCCGACGTCCGCGCCGCATACTTCCCACCCGCGGGCGCCTTCGGCGGCTCGGGGGAGATCGCCGCAGGCTACTTGTTCGCGAATGGTCGGTGGGCGATCGGTCGCGGACCCGGGCACGTCGTCGGGCGCTGGGACACGATGTTCTCCGTCTATCTCGTGGCGGGGGCGGGCGCAGTGGCGCGTGCCGCACAGTCCACCCTCATACGGCGCGACGACATGCGCTTCGTCCCCGCGGTCCATGGTGGCGTCGGCCTCCAGCTCGAGCTCTTCGGTCCGCACGTCGCGCTGACGGTCGAGCTCCTCGACGCATTCCAGCCGGGCGACGACGTCGGTCACGAGCTCCGCGCGCTCGGCGGCGTCGCGATCGCGATCGACGCCGGCGCGTTCGACGCCAAGCCGCACTCCGAGGCCCCGAGCGAAGCCTTCGACGGCGTGCGCTTCGGGGCCCTCGTGTCGAACACCGTCGCGCCGGGTCCGGAGGACGCGAAGGGCCTCGCCCTCACCCTCACGAAGTCGCTCGGCGAGGTGCTGCACCTGGAAGCGTACGTCGCGTACTTCCTCGATCCGGAGGACTTCGATCCCGACCCCGCACTGAACCCGTTCGTCCCGGCGATCGACGACGGCCTGCGCGGCGCCGCCACGATCGGCCTCCAGGTCGACCTCGTCCGCGCGCGCGCCGAGGCCCCCATCGGCGACGGGCCGATGCAGCTGCGGCTCTACGGCGTCGCGGCGGTCGGCGGCGGGCTCCCGCGACGCTCGGGGACGCTGCACGTCGTGGGGGCGCTCGGCGTGGGGTGCGAGGTCGCGTTCGCGAGCGGGCCCTTCGTCGCGATCGACGTGCGCGACCTGCTCTACGAAGAGGGCGCCGACAACGCGCACCTCCGCACGGGGCTCGGTCTCGGGTGGCGCTGGTAGCGGCGCGCCAACTCGATTCGAAACACCTCGGCGGATCGATCCGATCCACACCTGTAGGCGGCTCGCCGCGGTGCCGAACGCTCGGATGTGTCGCTCTTTCGCCGCTGGCCGCTCGTCCTCGTCACGGTCGCCTGTACGCCCGTCGAGGTGGCGCCGTTCGAGGCGGCGCCGGAGCCGCCGGTCGAGCCGGAGGTCGCGCGCGAACCCGAGCCGTGGGCGCCGCCCGCCGCGCCGATGAAGGCGGCGCTCGAGCGTTGCCGGATCGACGCGCCGTCGGTGTTCGGAGCGCTCGAGGTGGAGCTCGGCCAGTCCCTCGGGTTCGAGGCCGACGCACTCGCCGACGCCCCCGAGGCGGCGCGGCTCGATCGTGGCTTCCTGCTGCCCGCGGTCGACGCGCTCCGGTCGCACCCGCACGCCGCGCCGTGTGTCGCGGACGCGGCGCTCCCCGACGCGGCGACCGTCTCCGGCTGGCTCGCCGCGCAGGCCGGTCTCGCCGTCGCAGAGCCCCCGACCGAGCCCTCGGGACAAGCGCTCCGGCCGGGCTTCGAGGCGGCGGTCGCGGCGATCTGCGGCGGCGCCTGTGACGCGCCCGTCGGCGCGATCGACGACGACCTCGCCGACACGCTCACGCCGATCCTCTGGGCGCTCCGCGACGTCATCGAGGCGCGCGCCGCCCGCGATGATCCGAGCGATCTCCGCGGCCCGAACTGGTGGAACTCGAACGGAGGCTCTGGCCTCTTCGACGACGGCGAGCGGCCGAACCCGGGCTACGCGCCCGACCGCGCCTACCTCGAAGGCGGCCGCGGCGCGCTGTACGCCACGGCGATCGCGCTCGCCCGCGCGATCGAGGCCGCGCGCTGGGAGACGTTCGTCGGGCGCGACCTGGTGTTCGATCTCGAGACCGCGCACGGCGCGATCGCCGTGCGCGGCGCCGGCGCCGATCGCTACGAAGACGTGAAACCGTACCTGCTCCTCGTCGATCTCGGCGGGGACGATCACTACGACGCGCCCGTCGCGACCAACCTCGTCGGCGATCACCCCGCGTCCGTGGTCGTGGATCTCGAGGGCGCCGACGTCTACGCCGGCGGTGGCCAGGGCGCCGCGAGGAACGGCGTCGCGATGCTGTTCGACCTCGGCGTCGCCGACGACCACTACCAAGGCGCGCGCGCCGCGCAGGGCTACGCGCATCACGGCGTGGGCGTGTTGTACGACGCAGGCGGCGACGACACGTACGAAGCGGAAGAGGGCGCGCAGGGCGCCGCGCAGTACGGCCTCGCGCTGCTCTTCGACGACGGCGAAGGCGACGACGTCTACCGCTCGCGCGTCTTCTCGCAGGGCTTCGGGTTCGTCGCGGGCGTCGGCGCGGTCTACGACCACGGCGGCGCGGACACCTACCACTGCGATCCCGCCGCGCGCGTCACGCACCCCGCGCCGCAGACGAACGGCGAACACAACGCGAGCTTCTGCCAGGGCGCGGGCTTCGGCTTCCGACACGGCGACCCGTCGCTGTCGATGGCCGGCGGCATCGGCATCCTCGCGGACCGCGCGGGCGACGACGTCTACGAGGCCGGCGTCTACGCGCAGGGCGTCGGCTACTGGCAAGGCCTCGGCGTCCACGTCGACGGCGGCGGCGCCGACCACTATCACGCGGTCTGGTACGCGCTCGGCGCCGGGGTCCACTACGGCGCGGGCGTCCACGTGGACGGTGGCGAAGACGGCGACGACTACGTCGTCGAGCGACACGCCGCGCTGGGCCTCGGTCACGACTTCGGCCTCGGCGTCGCGATCGACGCCGGCGGCGACGATCACTACGCGCTCCCTTCGTTGTCCGGCGGCGCCGCCTCGTGCGGGAGCGTCGCGCTCTTCTACGACGAGCGCGGCCGCGACACGTACGTCTCCGCCTCCGCGCTCACGCTCGGCGTGGCGACGCTCCCCGAGGGCTGCCCGGCGAACGACCTGCACCCGACCGTCGCGGTGATGATCGACGGCGATGGCGACGACGACTACGAAGGCGCAGGCGAAGAGGGCGGTCGTTGGAGCTCCGCGCACCCGTCGGCTCCGAACGCGGTCGCCGTGGGTTTGGACGCCGTGGGCGCCGCGATGCTCCCCGACGTCCGCTGGTAACCCGACGCCGGCTCGGCTCCACAGCGAAGATCAGCTCGACTTGCTCGGTGATCCGCCCCGCGGATCGTCGGACAATGTGGTGGTCGTGCTCCCGATCGAGTCGCGCTGCGCGCGCTTTGTTTCGTTCTGAGTCAGCGCGCGTTTCGACACGAAACGGTCGATGTCCCACTGACGATATTTCGACACCGCGATCGCTTGGCCTGGCAGAGTGTCGGTCACTCGACACCTCGAGAGGGACACAGACGATTATGAAGCCAAGCTCCACCGCCGCCGCCGCCAAGCACCCCCTGATTCAAGCCTACATCCTCCTCTTCGAAGAGGCCCCGGTGGGCGACAAGGTCTGCCTCGTGAAGGAGGAGCTGGCGCGCACGTTCCTCGCCAAGGCGCTGGAGACGCACCCCGACCGCGCCAAGGACACCGGCCGCACGCGGGCCGAGATGACCGAGAAGTTCCGTGAGCTCGAGGCGGCGTTCAAGCTCCTGACCGAGGTGCTCGGCGACCAGTCGATGGTCCTCCTGCAGACCTTCGACGCCGACGTCTCCGAAGAGGTCCTCGAGCGGCTCCCCCCGGCGGATCTCCGAACGCGTCGCCCGCAGCGCGGCTGGCAGGCGCGCCCGACGCCGAAGCTCCTCGAGAAGGACGTCGCCGACCTCCAGACGATGAAGGATCGCGCGGTCCGCCAGAAGTTCGCGCGCGCCGCGAACCACGCGCGCGCCGAGAAGATCTACGAGGAGCGCAAGGCGTCCGAGAAGAAGGACCCGCGCCCGGAGCGCGTGGCGCCGTCGAAGGACAAGCGCTTCATGCTCGGCCGCTTCCTCCTCAAGGCCGGACACATCACCCTGCGGCAGCTCGTCGACGCCGTCCTCTGGCAACGCGCGCAGCGCCCGCGCGCCGGGGAGATCGCGGTCGAGTGGGGCATCATGTCGCGCGCCGAAGTCTTCTTCGTGCTCCGCGAGAAGTCGGTCGAGGAGATGTTCTGCGACGTCGCGGTGCGGCTCGGGTTCCTCACGCCCTTCCAGCGGCTCGCGATCCTCGCTCGGCAGCGTCGACTCCAATCGCCCATCGGCCAGTACTTCATCGACCACGGCATCCTCGACGCGAAGGTCGTCGATGAGGCCGCCAAGGAGTCGCAGCGCCTCGCCCGCGAGGCCGGCGCCCACGCCGACCCCATCGACGACGAGAACACGTCCGCTCCCATGCCTTGACTCACCCCCGGCTCGCGTTCGATGTCGGGCGGCGATGTCGAACGCGAAGCCCTGGGGCGGCCGTTTCGAGGGCCCGACCGATGCGGTGGTCGAGGCCTTCACCAGCTCCATCGAAGACGACAAGAACATCGCCCTCGAGGACGTCGAGGGATCGATCGCCCACGCCACGATGCTGGGTGAGGCGGGCATCGTCTCCGCCTCGGACGCCGCGCAGATGGTCGCCGGGCTCGAGACGATCCGCGGCGAACTCGAAGCCGGCACCTTCCCCTGGGACGAGACCTTCGAAGACGTCCACATGAACGTGGAGCGCCGCCTCGCGACGCACGTCGGCGAGGAGATCGCGGGGCGCCTGCACACGGGGCGCGCGCGCAACGACCAAGTCGCGCTCGACTCGCGCCTCTACCTGCGTCGGACGCTGACCGCGATCGAGGCCGCGCTCGTCGCGATCGAGAAGGCGCTGATCGACCAGGCGAAGAAGAACGTCGACACGCTACTCCCCGGCTACACACACATGCAGCGCGGCCAGCCGGTGCGCCTCGCGCACCACCTCCTCGCGTACCGCGAGATGTTCGCGCGCGATCGCGGCCGCGTGCGCGACACGTTGAAGCGCGCGCTGGTGTCGCCGCTCGGCTCCGGCGCGTTGGCGGGGACGCCGCACCCGATCCGCCGCGAGCGCGTCGCGGAGCTGCTCGGTCTCGCGGGGGTCACGCCGAACTCGATGGACGCGGTCGCGGATCGCGACGCGTTCCTGGAAGCGATGAGCGCGTCGGCGATCTCGATGGTCCACCTCTCGCGGTTCTCGGAGGAGATCGTGTTGTGGGCGACGGCGGAGTTCTCGTTCGTGAAGATCTCCGACGCGTTCACGACCGGGTCGTCGATGATGCCGCAGAAGAAGAACCCGGACGTCGCGGAGCTCGTGCGCGGCAAGTGCGGGCGCGTGATCGGCGATCTCGTCGCGCTCCTCGTCACGATGAAGGCGCTGCCGATGACGTACAACCGCGACCTCCAGGAGGACAAACCGCCGCTGTACTCCTCGCTGTCCACGTGGCGCGCGTCGCTCGAAGTGACGGCGCGGATGCTCCCGGCGATCACGTTCGATGCGGCGCGGATGCGCGCGGCGCTGGTCGAGGGCTTCGTGACCGCGACCGAGCTCGCCGACCACCTCGTGCAGAACGGCGTGCCGTTCCGCGAGGCGCACGGCGTGGTCGGGCGGATCGTCGCGCACTGCGTGGCGGAGTCGAAGACGCTCGAGGACTTGGACCTCCCCGCGCTCAGGACCTTTCACCCTTCGTTCGCGGACGACGCGATGGAGTGGGTGGACGTGGAGGTCGCCATCGAGCGGCGTGACCTCCCGGGCGGTCCGGCGAAGAAGCGCGTGTTGGAGGCCATCGCCGCGGCCGAGGCCGAATTGGCGTGAAGTGGCTCCTCGTGTTGGCGCTGTCGTGCAGCGCCTGCGGCATCAAGGGACCGCCGCGTCCGCCGCGCCCGTCGGACACCACGACCACCTCGACGAGCGCCGACTGAACGGCTACAACGCCGGGCCATGTTCCACTTCGCGTACGACGAGGCGGGTCAGCTCGCGGCCGAGGGCGTCCCGCTCGAACAGATCGCGCGCGAGGTGAGCACGCCGACGTACGTCTACACGCAGGCCACGCTCGTTCGGCACTACTCGGTGTTCGACGCGGCGTTCGAGGGGCACCCGCACCTCGTCTGCTACGCGATGAAGGCGTCGAGCACGGGCGCGATCCTGAAGTTGCTCGGCGGGCTCGGCGCGGGCGCGGACATCGTCTCGGGCGGTGAACTCTACCGCGCGATGCAGGCCGGCATCCCGGCGAACAAGATCGTGTTCTCGGGCGTCGGCAAGACCGCCGACGAGATGAAGATGGCGCTCGACGCCGGCATCCTGTCGTTCAACATCGAGTCGGAGCCGGAGCTCGATCTCCTCGCGGAGGTCGCGCGCGACCGCGGTCAGGTCGCGCCGGTGTCGCTGCGCGTGAACCCGAACGTGGACGCGAAGACGCACCCGTACATCGCGACGGGGCTGCGCGAGTCGAAGTTCGGCGTGCCGATCGACGACGCGCCGCGCATCGCGAAGCGCGTCGCGTCGGACGCGGGTCTCGCACTGGTGGGGATCGACTGCCACATCGGTTCGCAGCTCGTGACGATCGAGCCGTTGCTCGAGGCGCTCGAAGCGGTGCTGAACCTCGTGGACCGCCTGAAGGAGGCGGGGCACGCGATCGGGCACATCGATCTCGGGGGCGGGCTCGGCATCCCGTACAAGGGCGAGGCG